>JALTNO010000218.1 GCA_027000645.1 Paracoccaceae bacterium
CAGCGCCGCCAGAGCCGCATCCAGATCATCCACCCGGCAAACCCAGTTGCTCAGCCGCGCCGGCCCCGCGAACCGGTCCAGATCAAACCACCGCGCCCGCCCCGGATCCCCGGCCCCGGGATCCACCGCAATCGCCTCCAGATACAGCCCGCCGGCCAGGCCCAGAAGACGGTTGTGCGTGCCGAACAACGCATGCTTCCCGCCCGGTTGCATGACCACGCCCAACACCCCCTCGACCGCGGCCTGCGCCTCCTCCAGCGTCGCCCCCGCCACCGCCAGATGATCCAGATGCATGCCCCATCTCCCTTCGCTGCAACCGCGCGCTCCTCAATGTTCCCGCCATGACATGAGCTTGCGCCCCGTTCTTCACCTTGCCGAAAATACTCTCGGGGGTGAATTGGCCCGGCACGGGCCAAGAGGGGGCAGACAGCCCCCTCCGCCCCGCCCTCACCCGCGCGCCTCGCGGATCAGGCGCAACACGTCGCGCGCCGCCTCGGGAATGTTGGTGCCGGGTCCGAAAATCGCCTTCACCCCGGCCCCGTAAAGAAATTCGTAATCCTGCTGCGGAATGACGCCACCGCAGATCACCACGATATCCTCGGCACCGGCCGCCTTCAGCGCCGCCACCAACTGCGGTGCCAGCGTCTTGTGCCCGGCCGCCTGGGAAGAAATCCCCACCACGTGCACGTCATTGTCGATGGCATCCTGCGCCGCCTCTTCCGGCGTCTGGAACAGCGGCCCCACATCGACGTCAAAGCCGATATCGGCGAATGCAGTGGCGATCACCTTGGCGCCGCGGTCATGCCCGTCCTGCCCCATCTTGACCACCAGCATCCGCGGCCGGCGCCCCTCTTCCTCGGCGAAGGCCTCCACCTCCTTCTGGATGGCGGCGAAATCCTCGTCGCCCTCATAGGCCGCGCCATAGACGCCGGCCAGCGTCTTCACCTCGGCCCGGTGACGTCCGAACACCTTTTCCATCGCCATGCTGATCTCTCCTACCGTGGCCCGCGCGCGGGCCGCCTCCACCGCCGCCTCCAGCAGATTTCCTCCCTCGCGCGCGCGCCGGGTCAGCTCGTCCAGAGCCGCATCGCAGGCCGCCTGGTCGCGCCCGGCGCGGATCTTCTCAAGCCGCGCAATCTGCGCCTCGCGCACCTTCCGGTTGTCCACCTCCAGGATCTCGATCGGCTCCTCCTTCTCCTTGCGGTACTTGTTGACGCCGACGATCACCTCCTCGCCGCGGTCGATCATCGCCTGCCGGCGCGCCGCGGTCTCCTCGATGCGCAGCTTGGGCATGCCGCTGGCCACCGCCCTGGTCATGCCGCCCATTTCCTCGACCTCTTCCATCAGCGCCCAGGCCTTCTCGATCAGCTCGTCGGTCAGCGCCTCGACATAGTAGGAACCCGCCAGCGGATCGACCACATGGGTGATGCCGGTTTCCTCCTGCAGGATCAGCTGCGTGTTGCGCGCAATCCGGGCGCTGAAATCGGTGGGCAGGGCAATCGCCTCGTCCAGGGCATTGGTATGCAGCGACTGGGTGCCGCCCAGCACCGCCGAAAGCGCCTCGTAGGCGGTGCGGATGATGTTGTTGTAGGGGTCCTGCTCCTGCAGGCTGACGCCGCTGGTCTGGCAATGGGTGCGCAGCATCTTGGAGCGTTCGTTCTTCGCCCCGAACTCGGTCATCACCCGGTGCCACAGCGTGCGCGCCGCGCGCAGCTTGGCCACCTCCATGAAGAAGTTCATGCCGATGGCAAAGAAGAAGCTCAGCCGCCCGGCAAACTTGTCCACGTCCATGCCGGCCGCGATCGCGGCGCGGACATATTCGCGCCCGTCGGCAAGCGTATAGGCCAGCTCCTGCACCAGGTTGGCGCCGGCCTCCTGCATGTGATAGCCGGAAATCGAGATCGAGTTGAATTTCGGCATCTCCTCGGCGGTAAAGGCGATGATGTCCGAGACGATCCGCATCGACGGCTCGGGCGGGTAGATATAGGTGTTGCGAACCATGAACTCCTTGAGAATGTCGTTCTGGATGGTCCCGGCCAGGACCGAACGGTGATGGCCCTGTTCCTCGCCGGTGACGATGAAACTGGCAAGGATCGGGATCACCGCGCCGTTCATGGTCATGCTGACCGACACCTTGTCCAGCGGGATGCCGTCGAAGAGGATCTTCATGTCCTCCACCGAATCGATCGCCACCCCCGCCTTGCCCACATCGCCCACCACCCGCGGGTGGTCGCTGTCATAGCCGCGGTGGGTGGCCAGGTCGAAGGCCACCGACACGCCCTGCTGCCCGGCGGCCAGGTTGCGCCGGTAGAAGGCGTTGGATTCCTCGGCCGTCGAAAACCCCGCATATTGCCGGATCGTCCAGGGCCGGCCGGCATACATGGTTGCGCGCACACCGCGGGTGAAGGGGCCGAAACCGGGCAGGCTGCCCATGTGCGGCAGGCCTTCGGTGTCGTCACTGGTGTAGAGAGGCTTGACCGTGATGCCTTCCAGCGTGGTCCAGTTCAGATCCTCGATCGCGCGACCGCGCAGCTCCTTTTCGGCCAGTGCCCGCCAGTCGTCCAGCGTCTTGTTCATCGCTTCATCCTCTCGTCATCCTTGCGCGGCCACCGCCGCACCCGTATTCGTTCCAGTGTTCAGCCCGCAAGGCGCGGGAAATATGTGCGTCACGTTCATCATGGCGGTCGCAATCCCTGCCGTGACGCATATATTCGACCTGACAGGAGATCGCATGACCCGCTTGTTCGTCCTTGTTCTGGCAGTCTTTTTCCCGGCAGCCGCACCGGCCACCGCCCAGGACGCGGCCGGGCCGGCGGCCACGCAGGCCGAACCGGCAGCCCGTACACCTCCCGAAACGGCAGCCGAGCCGCTGATCCGCCCCGCCGGAGAGTCCGACCTGTCGGAATTCAAGTGGACAAGGCGGGTTCTCGTCGTGTTCGCCGACAGCCCCGCCGACCCCCGCTTCATGGACCAGATCGAGTTCCTTCGGGACGGCGAGGACATGCTGCGCGAACGCGACGTGGTGGTGCTGACCGACTCCGACCCTTCCGCCCGCACGCCGGTGCGCCAGAAACTGCGCCCGCGCGGATTCCAGCTGACGCTGGTGGACAAGGACGGCGAGGTAAAGCTGCGCAAGCCGCTGCCATGGACGGTGCGCGAAATCGCCGCCTCCATCGACAAGACGCCCATGCGCCTGCGCGAGGTCGAAGAGCGCCGCCGCAAGAAGGCCGGGGCCGCCGCCGGCGGCAACTGATCTGCCCACCCCCGACCGCCCTCTTTCTCTTGCCCAAAATACTCCCGCCGGAGGCGTCCCCGGATCTGCCGGCCCGCACCGGCACCGGGAACGGCGCGCCAACGCACACGGCAGCCTCCACGACCGCCCGCGCGCCGCACAATCACCGCCTTCTGCCGCGCTCCGCTCACTCGAATTCCATGATCACGTCATCCACCCCCATGCTGTCACCGGGGGCGGCATTGATGCGGATGATCACGCCGCGGCGTTCGGCGCGCAGGATGTTTTCCATCTTCATCGCCTCTACGGTGCACAGCGCCTGGCCCTCCTGCACCTCCTGGCCCTCTTCCACGTCGATGCGCACGATCAGACCGGGCATCGGGCACAGCAGCAGCTTCGAGGTGTCCGGCGGCAGCTTCTCGGGCATCAGCTCGGCCAGTTCCGCCTGCCGCGGCGTGCGCACATGCACCTTCAGATCGGCGCCCCGGTTGCGGATGCGGAAACCGCCGGGGATCTTGCCGACCTTGAGCACCAGCGCCCTGCCGTCCACGTCCAGCCGGGCCAGCCGCTGCCCCGGCGTCCAGTCGCTTTGCACCCGCCGGCTGGTGCCGTCCCCGAAGGCGACGGTGGAGCCTTCCGGGTCGGCATCGATCGTCACCGCGAAACGCGCCCCCTGCAGCGTCACCACCCAGTCGGTCCCGACCCGGCGTTCGTGATTGTCCATCCGCCCCGAGATGCGGGTGCGGCGGATCTCGGCCACCCGGTTCATCGCCGCCACCGCCGCGGCGATGTCGCGCAGCGCCGCCTCGGGCAGTTCGACCCCGTCAAAGCCCTCGGGATATTCCTCGGCGATGAAGGCGGTGGTGATGTCGCCGGCGACGAATTTCGGATTGTCCATCACCGCCGAAAGGAAGGGCAGGTTGTGGCCGATGCCCTCGACCTCGAAGGAATCGAGCGCCACCCGCATCGCCTCGATGGCGCCGGCGCGATCGGGCGCCCAGGTGCACAGCTTGGCGATCATCGGGTCGTAATACATGCTGATCTCGCCGCCTTCATAGACGCCGGTGTCGTTGCGCACCGCCGTTCCGCCGGCAGGCGCCTCGCCCTGCCACTTGCCGCTGTCGAGAAGCGGCCCGGCGGCCACCTCCTCGGGCGGGCGATAGCGGCTGAGCCGCCCGGTGGAGGGCAAGAAGTTGCGGTAGGGATCCTCGGCGTAAAGGCGGCTCTCGATCGCCCAGCCGGTCAGCTTCACGTCGTCCTGGGTGATCGAAAGCGGCTCTCCGGCGGCGACGCGGATCATCTGCTCCACCAGGTCCACGCCGGTGATCAGCTCGGTCACCGGGTGTTCCACCTGAAGGCGGGTATTCATTTCGAGGAAGTAGAAGTTGCGCTCGCCATCGACGATGAATTCCACCGTGCCGGCGCTGACATAGCCCACCGCCCTGGCCAGCGCCACCGCCTGTTCGCCCATCGCCTTGCGCGTCGCCTCGTCGAGAAACGGCGAGGGCGCCTCCTCGATGACCTTCTGATTGCGGCGCTGGATCGAGCATTCGCGCTCGCCCAGATACACACCGTTGCCATGGGCGTCGCACAGCACCTGAATCTCGATATGGCGGGGGCTGGTGATGAACTTCTCGATGAAGATGCGGTCGTCGCCGAACGAGGCCGCGGCCTCGTTCTTCGAGGCGCGGAAGCCCTCGCGCACCTCCTCGTCATTCCAGGCGATCCGCATCCCCTTGCCGCCGCCGCCGGCGCTGGCCTTGATCATCACCGGATAGCCGATCTCGCCGGCGATGCGCACCGCCTCGTCGTCATCCTCGATCAGCCCCATGTAGCCGGGCACGGTGGAGACGCCCGCCTCCTGCGCGATCTTCTTCGAGGTGATCTTGTCCCCCATGGCCTCGATCGCGCCCACCGGCGGGCCGATGAAAGCCACGCCCTCGGCCGCCAGCGCCCGAGCAAAGCGCGGGTTCTCGGACAGGAAACCATAGCCGGGATGCACCGCGTCGGCGCCGCTGCCGCGGATCGCCGCCAGCACGTTGTCGATGACGATATAGGACTCGCTGGCCGGCGGAGGGCCCACATGCACGGCCTCGTCGGCCATGCGCACATGCAGCGCGTGCCGGTCGGCATCCGAATAGATCGCGACGGTGGATATGCCCATCCTTCGGGCGGTCTTGATGACCCGACAGGCGATTTCGCCCCGGTTCGCGATCAGGATCTTCTTGAACATGCTCTGTCCTTCGTCTTGGGGTTCTGCGCAGGCGAAAAACCGCCCCGGGGCGCATAGCCCGGGACGGTTCTTCGCAAATCAACGGGCCGCCCGGTCGCGGGCGGGACTGTCAGGAAACGGGCCGGCCGGCCCCGATCAGTTGCACTTGCCGGGGTTGGCCTGACAATAGGCGAGGTTGGCCGCCCCGCCGGCAAGGGCACCCACCACCGGGTCGCCATCGACCAGCAGCGCGGTCGCCATGCCGGCGCCGGCGCCGTAGAGCGACTGCTCGACCGCCGTCTCGCCGCAGGCCGCCAGCACGCCGAGTATGGCGAAGACACCGAAAGTTCTGGAAATTCTGGCTGCTCGCATCTTTCCCTTCCTTTTTTCCGGTTCGGGTTTTCCGGTCTCAGAAAACGCCTCTTTGGCGGCAACCGCAAGCCGAAACCGCCCCCTCGCGGGGCCTTGGCAGGTCTTCGCCGAGGCGCATCCGCCCAACCGGACCCGACGCCCGGCCCCGGAAAAAGCAAAAGATCGGCAGACGGGTCCGCGCCGCAGACGCCGGCCCGCCCGCCAGTGGAAGGGGTACGAAAAACAAAGTCCGCAGGCCGCCGAGGGACAGGGTGGCAACCCGCAGGACCGAGGTTGCAGAAAAGTCCCGCCCCTGCCAAGCGCACGCCGCGAGCGGGCCGCGTTCGGGCCAAATCCCGCCGGTTGCGGCGAGGCTTGGGCAAATTCATGCCGATCACCGCTGAAATACCTCCGGGAAGGAGGCGCGGGCCGCATCCACGTCGATACGCAGGAGCGCCTCGTAGCTTTCGGGGTCGAACGGGTCTTCGGCGGGCACCACCTCGCGCCCGAACAGCCAGCTGAGCCGGCCGGCATCGAGATTGCCGCGCGCGAAGGGCCGGTCGCCGAAATGCTCCCACAGGGCCGCCATGAAGGCGGCGTCCACCTTGCGGTCGATTGCCTTGCGGTCGGCATAGCGTTCGCGCCGGATGAGCCGGGTGGCGCCCCTGGGGTTCGCGCGGCGGATGGTGAACTGGTAGTCCGAGCCGGGATAACGGCCCGGGAAGCCGCGATGCTTCAGCATGGAACACCCTCCCACCGGACACGGTATCGGATATGTGGCCGGATCGGTGCGCCGCGTGTCGTCATCAGAATACCTCCCACACGCATTCACCACCCGACACGCGATAGGTTTCGAAGATCTGCGTGGCCTCGGGATTGGACTCTCCGAAGGGCACCGGACGGTCGGAGATGGAGAGGACCACGCGAACGGGACGCAACCGGTATTGCTCCAGATAGGGCAGGACGAGGTTGCGGCACAGCCAGTCCATGTCGTCGGCCGCCGCCTCCAGCCCGGTCGTGTCCGAGCCGTGGGACAGCTCGGGCGCAAGAAAGCGGAACCGCAGCCACATCTCGCCGGGGTTTTCGTCGGTGAGAACCTCGATCAACTGAACCGGCAGCCCCGATGGAAGGCGGATTTCGGGATCCTGACCCCAAGCGGCGGTGGCCGCCAGCAGCAGCGCTGCCACGGGTCCACAGCCCCGACCCCGCCGGCTGCGGCGGGCTCCTCCCGCCGGGGCTGCGGGCGCTGCGCCATCGGCGCGCGCGGTCCCGTTCGCGGTGCGCTCGATCATGGGGCAGATTCATCCCTTGTGTCAAATGTCGCGGGCGAGGTGATCTCGATCAGTTCCATGTCGTCGGAATGGCGCAGCTCGCGATGGCGGATCCCCGGCGGCTGCAGCACGCAGGAGCCCGCGCGCAGCAGATGTTCCCCCTGCCCTTCATATTCGAACACGACCCAGCCCCTGAGAACGAAAACCATCTGGAAGTCGAGATCGTGGGAATGCCATTCTCCGGGGCTTTCCATCCCCGGAACCGCCCGGATCACGTGGGCGCCGAACCTTCCCCCGGAGGCGGTGGCGATTCCGAGGTCGCGATACTGGAAGAACGCGCGCAGCCCGTCGCCGACGAACGGAGAATCATCGGCGTGGGAAACGGTGAATGCCTGGTTCTTCCACAGTCGGGTCATGTGTCGTCCTGTCGGCCCTGTTCCCGCCTCGGTACCGGTTGCCTCCGGCGGGAGTATTTTCGGCAAGAGGAAGGAGCGGTCACAGCGGGATGTTGTCGTGCTTCTTCCAGGGGTTCTTCAGGTCCTTGTTGCGCAGCGAGGCGAAGGCCCGGCACACCCGGCGGCGGGTGGAATGGGGCATGATCACCTCGTCCACGAAGCCGCGCTCAGCCGCCACGAAGGGATTGGCGAAGCGTTTTTCGTATTCCGCCGTGTGGGCGGCGATCTTCTCGTCGTCGCCGAGGTCGGCGCGGTGGATGATCTCGACCGCGCCCTTGGCGCCCATGACCGCGATTTCGGCCGAGGGCCAGGCATAGTTGAAATCGCCCCGCAGGTGCTTGGAGGCCATCACGTCATAGGCGCCGCCATAGGCCTTGCGGGTGATGACGGTGACCTTTGGCACCGTCGCCTCGCCATAGGCGAACAGCAATTTCGCCCCGTGCTTGATGACGCCGCCATATTCCTGTGCCGTGCCGGGGAGGAATCCGGGCACGTCCACGAAGGTGAGGATCGGGATCTCGAAGGCGTCGCAGAAACGCACGAAGCGCGCCGCCTTGCGCGAGCTGTCGATGTCGAGGCAGCCCGCGAGCACCAGCGGCTGGTTGGCCACCACGCCCACCGTGCGCCCTTCGAGCCGGATGAAGCCGGTGATGATGTTCTTCGCGAAATCCTCCTGGATTTCGTAGAAGTCGCCCTCGTCGGCGACCTTGAGGATCAGCTCCTTCATGTCGTAGGGCTGGTTGGGGTTGTCGGGCACCAGGGTGTCGAGCGACATCTCGACCCGGCCGGGATCGTCGAAGAAGGGGCGGACGGGGGGCCTGGCGCGGTTGTTGAGCGGCAGGAAGTCCACCAGCCTGCGGATCTCGGCCAGCGCCTCGACGTCGTTTTCGAAGGCCCCGTCGGCGACGGAGGATTTCTTCGTGTGAGTGGCGGCGCCGCCCAGTTCTTCGGCCGTCACCACCTCGTTGGTCACCGTCTTCACCACGTCGGGGCCGGTGACGAACATGTAGGAGGTATCCTTCACCATGAAGATGAAATCGGTCATCGCCGGGGAATAGACCGCCCCGCCCGCACAAGGCCCCATGATCACCGAGATCTGGGGGATGACGCCCGAGGCCATGATGTTGCGCTGGAACACCTCGGCATAGCCCGCGAGGCTGGCCACGCCCTCCTGGATGCGGGCGCCGCCCGAGTCGTTGATGCCGATAACGGGGGCACCGTTCTGCACCGCCATGTCCATGATCTTGCAGATCTTCTGGGCGTGGGTTTCCGAGAGCGAGCCGCCGAACACGGTGAAGTCCTGGGAAAACACGTAGACCATGCGGCCGTTGATCGTGCCCCAGCCGGTGACCACCCCGTCGCCGGCGATCTTCTGCTTCTCCATGCCGAAATCGGTGCAGCGGTGGGTCACGAACATGTCGAACTCCTCGAAGCTGCCCTCGTCCAGCAGCAGTTCGATCCGCTCGCGCGCGGTCAGCTTGCCGCGTGCGTGCTGCGCCTCGATCCGTCGCGCGCCGCCCCCCATCCGGGCAGCCTCGCGGCGGGTCTCCAGCTCGGAAAGAATGTCCTTCATGGTCGGGTGTCCCTTTGTCGATTTTGCCGGACCATAAAGGCAACACCGGAGGGACCAAAGCGAAATTCGGCAAATTTGCAAATTTCTGCAAACAATGACCGGCAAATGTGAATACTTACGAAAGCGGCAAATTGCCGCTTCGCCATGGGGGCTTTGTACGGGCGAGGAGGCCTGCTAACATCGCGGCGCGGGGCATCGAGAGGAGACAAGAAGGACAATGGTCACGAAAGCGCAGATTCTGGACGCGATGCAGTTCAGCAACTTTGTACCCTTCCCCCCCATCAACACCACCGGTTCGCCGCGACAGGTCATCACCTACCAGTTCGCAGGCAATAGCGAACCTGTTGACTGGGAAACGACATATTGGGGCACCTACAACAACTGGACCGCGCTGTCGGCGGCGGAAAAGGCGGCATTCCGGACCGCTCTCGCCCATATCGAGACCTTCCTGAACGTGACCTTCCAAGAGGTCACCGGCGACCCGGATCCGGACATGAACGTGGGTAAGGTCACGCTGCCGGCGGGCGTGGCCGGCTTCGGCGGCTCGCTGGTCTGGAACAATGGCAGCGTCATCACGCAGATCGATTCCTATGTCCTGTATGACCGCAACCTGGACCTGTCCTCGGGGCGGACCAACCTGATCCTGCACGAACTGGGCCATGCCGGGGGGCTGAAGCATCCCTTCGACGCGCCGGCGCTGCCCACCAATCTGGACAGCAACAAGTACACGGTGATGTCCTACACCGCCAACCCGGACAACGGCGTACGCAGCGACGCGATGATGCTGTACGACATCTTCGCCCTGCAGGATATCTGGGGAGCGGCCGACTACAATACCGGCAACGACACCTACACGGGCTCGCGAACCTCCACCGTGGATGCGATCTGGGATACCGGCGGGGTCGACAGCTTCTCGGCCGGCACGCGGACCACCCCGGTCACCTTCGACCTGCGGCAGGGGAAATTCTCGACCTTCGACGCCACCGATGACGTCGCCATCACCTTCGGAACAAGGATCGAGAACGCCACCGGCGGCAAGGGCGGCGACAAGATCATCGGCAACGGCCTGAAGAACGAGCTTTCCGGCATGGGCGGCGCCGACACGATCAAGGGCGGCGGCAATGTGGACGTGATCCGTGGCGGAAAGGGCAATGACAATGTGAACGGCCAAGCCGGCAACGACAAGCTGTTCGGAGATGGCGGCCGGGACGTGATCCATGGCGGCAAGGGCAAGGACATCATCAATGGCGGCAAGGGCAACGACAAGATGTTCGGGGATGCCGGCGCCGATACCTTCGTCTTTGCCGCGCGCGGCGGCAAGGACGTGATCCGGGATTTCACCGACAACGTGGACACGGTAAAGCTGAAGGGCTTCGGCTTTGCCACCGTGGCGGATGCGCTGGCAACCGCGACCGATGTGGGCTCGGACGCCATCTTCACCCTGCCCGATGGCAGCCAGCTGAAGATCCTCGGCATCACCGTCGCCCAGCTTGCCGACGACCTGGCCATCGCCTGACGACGTCGCGTCACGGCCCGCCCGCCGCGGATGGACAAAACCGGGCGGGCGGGCTAACCGCGAAGGATGGATACGGCAACCGGAGGACCGGCCAGGAGCCCCCCGCATATCGCCACGCTGATCCTTCTGGCGGGCCTGTCGGCGCTGAGCATGAACGTGTTCCTGCCCAGCCTGCCGAACATGACCGCCTATTTCCGAACCGACTACCGGCTGATGCAGCTTTCGGTGGCGCTCTATCTGGGCGTGAACGCCGTCATGCAGGTGCTTATCGGGCCGGTTGCCGACAAGATGGGCCGGCGCCCGGTCATCCTGTGGGGGCTGGGGCTGTTCCTGCTGGCGACGCTGGGGTGCATTCTTGCGCCCACGGCGCAGGTCTTCCTTGCCTTTCGCATGGCGCAGGCCACCGTCGCCATCGGCATGGTGCTCAGCCGCGCGGCGGTGCGCGACCTCTACCCGCAGGACAAGGCGGCCAGCATGATCGGCTATGTCACCATGGGCATGGCGGTGGTGCCGATGATCGGCCCGGCCATCGGAGGGCAGCTGGACGAGATGTTCGGTTGGCAGGCCAATTTCTGGCTGCTGTTCGGGCTGGGCGGGCTGACGCTGGCGCTGGTCTGGGCCGATTTCGGGGAAACCGCCCGCAAGAGCGGCCTGACGCTCGCCCGGCAGTTCCGCGAGTTTCCCCAGCTGCTGCGCTCGCCCCGGTTCTGGGGCTATTCGCTGGCCGCCGGGTTTTCGGCCGGAGCCTTCTTCGCCTATCTGGGTGGCGCACCCTTCGTCGGATCGCAGGTCTACGGCATGAATCCCGGACGGCTGGGATTGTGGTTCGGAGCCCCGGCAGTGGGCTATTTCCTGGGGAACTTCCTCAGCGGAAGGTTCTCGGTCCGGTTCGGCGTCAACCGGATGGTGATGTGGGGCTCGCTGGCCTGCACGCTGGGCATCGCGCTGTCGCTGCTGCTTACGCTGGCGGGGCTGGGTTCGGCGGCGGTGTTCTTCGGTTTCATGTCCTTCGTGGGGCTGGGCAACGGAATGGCGATTCCCAACGCCACCGCCGGCGCGCTGTCGGTGCGGCCGCATCTGGCGGGGACCGCCTCGGGCCTGTCGGGCGCGATCATGCTGGGCGGCGGGGCCGGGTTCAGCGCGCTGGCCGGGTCGATGCTGACCCCCGAGACGGGCGCGACACCGCTGCTGGTGCTGATGCTGACCACCTCGGTACTGGCCGTCACCGCCATTGCCGCGGTGATCGTCCGCGAACGCAGCCTTGGCCTGTGACGCTTGCCCCCGGGCATTTGCAAATATAAGCTCGGACATGCGCTAATCTGCAAAGAAACCAGCCAGGACGCTCCGCGAAAGGCATCCCATGCCCAGCCAGAAACTCTATGCCGGAGCCAAGCTGCGCGAGATCCGCACGCGCTTGGGACTGACGCAAAAGGATTTCGCGGCCAAGCTTGGCGTCTCGCTGCCCTATCTGAACCAGATGGAAAACAACAACCGCCCGGTCAGCACCACCGTGGTTCTGGCGCTGGCGCAGGAATTCGGGCTGGACGTGACCGAGCTGTCCGCCGGCGACAGCGAACGCCTGGTCAGCGACATGCGCGAGGCGCTGGCAGACCCGGTCTTTGCCGAAAACATCCCGCCGCTGGCCGATCTGCGGCTGACGGCCTCGAACGCGCCGGCACTGGCGCGGGCGTTCCTGGCCCTGCACCGCAGCTATCGCCAGACCCATGAGCGGCTGGCCTCGCTGGACGAGGCGCTGGGACGCGAGGATGCCCGCATCCAGGCCAGCCCCTGGGAAGAGGTGCGCGATTTCTTCCACTATTGCGACAACTACATCGACGCGGTGGACCGCGCCGCCGAACATTTCGCCTCCCGCCGCGACGGCGGCGCCGATACCCGGGCCGTGGCGCTGGACTGGCTGAAATCGCGCGGCGTGCGGGTCGAGTTCACCGACATGCAGGCGCTGCGCCGGTTCGATCCCGAAACCCGCAGACTGCAGCTTTCGTCCCGGGTCGCACCGCAGACCCAGACCTTCCAGATGCTGTTGCAGGTGGCCCTGCTGCAGCAGGACAAGCTGATCGAGGCGACGCTGGACCTGGCCCGCTTCCACAGCGACGAGGCCCGCTCCATCGCCAAGATCGGCCTGGCCAACTATTTCGCCGGAGCGGCGCTGATGCCCTATGGCGAGTTCCTGCGCACCGCGCAGGAATGCCGGCACGACCTGGAGATCCTCTCCAACCGCTTCGGCGCCTCGATCGAGCAGGTCGCGCACCGGCTTTCCACCCTGCAGAGGCCGGGAGCCAAGGGCATCCCCTTCTTCTTCGTCCGGGTGGACCAGGCCGGCACCATCACCAAGCGCCACAGCGCCACGCGGCTGCAATTCGCCCGTTTCGGCGGCGCCTGCCCGCTGTGGAACGTGCACCGGGCATTCGAGACGCCGGGGCGGTTCCTGTTGCAGCTTGCCGAAACGCCGGACGGGGTGCGCTATATCTCGCTGGCCCGCGACGTATCGAAGCCGGGGGGATCATACGGCGCGCCGGTGCGGCGCTATGCCATTGCGCTGGGGTGCGAGCTGCGGCATGCCGATTCGCTGGTCTATGCCGACAATCTGGACATCTCGAACGCCGCCGCCTTCGAGCCGATCGGCATTTCCTGCCGCATCTGCGAACGCTCCGGCTGCCACCAGAGATCGGTGCCCCCGCTGGAGCGGCGGTTGTCCATCGACACTAACGAACGCGGGATCCTGCCCTACCGGGTCAACTGACCCTCGCCCGGTCAGTGCCGTGACAGGATGCGCCAGATCTCGTCCTTGAGCGCAGCACGCTTCTTGCGCAGCGCGACCTCGGCCAGTTCCTCCATCGGCTCGACCAGCGTCTCGGCCCGGTGAACGGCGCGGTTGATCTCGTGATATTCGTCGAAGAGCCGGGCGAAATGATCGTCCGTCGCCTTGAGCCGGCTCATCAGTTCGGTCTTGTCCGGGAATTCTTCGGCCAGCTCGTGGGGGGTGTGCGTCATCGATTCCGCTCCTCGTTTCCTGCATGCTTCGCCCCGAGTCTGGAGCCGGCCGCGGCACGGCCGCCTTGACCCGGATCAAGGGAATTCGAGGTTGCCGCCCCTTTCGCGGCCTACCGCCGGGCCCGCCGCCAGCCGGCGGCGCGGGCCTCGGATTCGGAACAGAACCAGCGTTCGCCCCGGCGCGGGTCGATGCGGGTCGCGGCGTAGTTCTCCTGCCCCGGCAGATGGTAGATGCGTGCCCCCGAAGACGAGATGTTGCCCTTGATCACGCAACCGCCCGGTGCCGCCGGATCGGGCCGGCCCGCCGCCCGGCGTGCCGCCCGGCGGGCCCGGCGAAACTCGGCCGGGGACTGGACCTGTGCCCCGTGCAGCCCGCGCCCGTTGATCGCAGCACCCTTTTCGTCAAGGTCGTAATCCATCGAGTACCTGCGATAGGCGAACGCGATGCCCTCGGCCACCAGTTCGCGCCCCGCATCCCGGCCATCCACGAGACAGCGCGCAACCACGCGGCCATAGCGGTCGATGTCCACCGCCTCGCATTCGGCGCGGCGGCCACCGAAACGCCGCCTCGCCTCGTCACTCGCCCAGCGCCCGCAGGCCCATTCGCGCCCGTCAGGCCAGCGGCAGGTCTGATCCAGTTCGGGCGCGTCGATCCCGAACAGGCGAACGCGCACCCGGCCCACCTCCCAGGTGTCGGCATCGACCACCCGGACCCGGCCGGACAGATCGGCTCCGGCAACGGCGGCCAGCGGCAGAAGAAGAAACGGCAGAACCAGGGCGTACAGTCTCGACATCCCGCCCATATGCGCCTGCCCGCGCGCGGCTTCAACGCCGGCTGTCAAGAAAGGTTAACGCGCCTATCGCCCCGTCAGCGCTGCGCCTCCTGCCAGTCGGGATGGATCCATGGCGTGACATTGGCGCGCGGCAGCGGATCGCGGCCCAGCACGTGATCGGCGATCTTCTCGCCGACCATGATCGAGGGGGCATTGAGATTGCCGTTGGTGATGCGCGGAAAGATCGAACTGTCGGCCACCCGCAGCCCCTCGACCCCGATCACCCGCCCGGCGGGATCGGCCACCGCGCGCGGATCGTCCGCCCGCCCCATCCGGCAGGTGCCGCAGGGGTGAAAGGCGCTTTCCGCGTGTTCGGCGATGAAGGCGTCCAGCTCGTCGTTGCTGTGCACCTGCGGGCCGGGCTGGATCTCGCGATCGGCATAGGGGGCAAAGGCCGGCTGGGCGAAGATTTCCCGCGTCAGCCGGATGCAGGTGCGGAAATCCTGCCAGTCCTGCTCGGTGGACATGTAGTTGAAGCGGATCACCGGCGCCACCGCCGGGTCGGGCGAGCGCAGCCTGACCGACCCGCGCGAGGGCGACCGCATCGGCCCCACATGGGCCTGGAAGCCGTGCCCTTCGGCCGCCGCCTTGCCGTCATAGCGCACCGCCATCGGCAGGAAATGATACTGGATGTCGGGATAGGGTACACCCGCGCGCGAGCGGATGAAGGCGGCGCTTTCGAACTGGTTCGAAGCCCCCAGCCCGGTCTTCGTGAACAGCCACTGCGCCCCGATCAGCGCCTTGGAGACCGGATTCCAGTGCCGATACAGCGTGATCGGCTGTTTCGCCGCCATCTGGATGTAGAGCTCCAGGTGATCCTGCAGGTTGGCGCCCACACCGGGGCGGTCGGCGATCACCTCGATGCCGTGTTCGGCCAGGTGCGCGGCCGGGCCGATCCCCGACAGCATCAGCAGCTTGGGGGAATTGATGGCCGAGGCCGCCACGATCACCTCGCACCGGGCGGTGACAACCTCGCGCCGCGCGCCGCGGATCACCTCGACCCCTCGCGCCCGTCCGTCCCTGATGCGGATGCGGGCGGCCAGCCCGCGCAGCACCGCGCAGCGCCCGGTCTTCAGCGCCGGCCTGAGATAGGCGTTCGCGGCCGACCAGCGCCGCCCCTTCCAGACGGTCTGCTCCATCGGGCCGAAGCCTTCCTGCTTTTCGCCGTTGTAGTCGTGGGTGATCTCGTAGCCCGCCTGCCGGCCGGCCTCGACAAAGGCGTGGAAAAGCGGGTTGCGGCGCGGCCCGCGGGTAACGTGCAGCGGCCCGTCGGTGCCGCGCCATGACGGGTCGCCGCCATGGCCGCCGTCATGCCAGCACTCCATGCGCTTGAAATAGGGCAGCACGTCGGCATAGGACCACCCCTCGGCGCCCTGTTCGGCCCAGTGGTCGAAATCCAT
>JALTNO010000219.1 GCA_027000645.1 Paracoccaceae bacterium
GCTGGTCTTCGTCCGTCACCTTCAGATCGCGCGCCCGGCGCATCATGTCGGTGGGGCGGATGCATTCATGCGCCTCCTGCGCGTTCTTGGCCTTGTTCTTGTACATGCGCGGGCTTTTCGGCAGGTATTCCGGGCCATAGAGCGTCTCGATCGCCCGGCGCGTGGCCGCGACCGCCTCGGGCGCCATGTCGATGCCGTCGGTCCGCATGTAGGTGATGTAGCCTGCCTCGTAGAGCCGCTGCGCCGCGCTCATGGTCTGGCGGGCGCCCATGCCGAATTTCCGGCTGGCCTCCTGCTGCAGGGTCGATGTCATGAAGGGGGCTGCCGGTTTGCGCGAGGCCGGCCTGGCCACGACCGAGGTCACGGTCAGGTCGCGGCTCTGGACTGCCTGCACGGCCAGCTCGGCCTGGGTTTCGTTCTCGATGTCGTACTTGTCGAGCTTTCGCCCGGCCAGAACTGTCAGCCGGGCTTCGAATTCCTGCCCGCGCGGGGTGGTGAGAACCGCCTTGACCGTCCAGTATTCGCGCGGGCGGAAGGCCTCGATCTCCATTTCGCGTTCGACGATCAGGCGCAGGCACACCGATTGCACGCGTCCGGCCGATTTCGCGCCTGGAAGCTTGCGCCAGAGCACCGGCGAAAGGTTGAACCCCACGAGATAATCCAGGGCACGGCGGGCGAGGTAGGCCTCGACGAGCGGCATGTCCACCTGCCGGGGATTGGTCATCGCCTTTGCCACCGCATCCCTGGTGATGGCGTTGAAGGTCACGCGGGAGACGGGCGTATCCTTCCTGATGGCGCGACGTTTCGTCAGTGCCTCCTGCAGGTGCCAGCTGATCGCCTCGCCCTCGCGGTCGGGGTCGGTGGCGAGAATCAGCGCGTTGTCCTCCTTGAGCGCGTCGGCGATGGCCTTGACATGCTTGCGGCTGTCCGGGTCGATCTCCCATTTCATTTCGAATCCGTGGTCGGGATCGACCGATCCGTCCTTCGCGGGCAGGTCGCGAACATGGCCGTAAGAGGCGAGAACCTTGTAATCGGGACCGAGATACTTGTTGATTGTCCTGGCCTTGGCCGGAGATTCGACAACGACGACGGGCATTTAGGGGAAAACCTCCTGGCTCGGTGCTGGGCGCGTTCTATGGCGGCGCAACATGTGGTGCACAAGCGCCGATTGTCAATCCGCGCATTTTCGGCATCGAAATGCCGGGGCCGGCAGCGGAGCGGCGAAGTTTCGCGGCAGGGAACAGAGGCCCGATGCCCCGAGCAACGCATATGTGCATCCGCGCCGGCGGCGGGCTGCCGGCTTCACCACGGCTCGGAGTTTCGTCTCATTCACCCGCATGCGGGCGATCACGATTTCTCGACCGGACCGGGGCCGGTTCGGGTCTGCCCCTACGGGTGGGCCGGGGTCCCGCCCGTTTCCGGGCGTGCCCCGCGTTCCGGTCAGCCGGAGCCGGCAAGGCTCAGCAACCCGCCCGGCTGCCGGTTGATACGCCCTTCCAGTTCGAGATCGACAAGAGCCGGGCCCACCTGCCGGGCCGGCACTGCCAGATCGCGAATGAGCTGGTCCTCCGCCACCGGCGATGGTCCGAGGCGCGAAAGGATCTGCTGGTGAAGCGCCGCCGTTTCCCGCAGGCTGCGCCGTTCCGGTGAGGGCGGTGGAATGTCGGGCGGAAGATCCGGTTGCCGCGGCGCGGCTTCGAGCTCTGCGGGCGGCAGCGCGGCCACGACGTCCGCGGCGTTGCGCACCAGATGCGCGCCGTCCCGGATCAGCAGGTTGCAGCCGGCGGCGCGGGCGTCGAACGGGTGGCCCGGCACGGCCATTACCTCGCGCCCCTGGTCCAGCGCGTCGCGGGCGGTGATGAGAGAACCGGACCGCGCCGCGGCCTCGACCACCACGACCCCGCGGGCCAGGCCCGAAATGATCCTGTTCCGGCGCGGGAAGTGCCGTGCCAGCGGAGCAAGACCCATTGGCTGTTCCGACAGAAGCAGGCCCCTGCGGGCGATGCTGTCGGCGAGAGTGGCGTTCTCGGGCGGATAGATCACATCCACCCCGCCGGCCAGGATCGCAATGGTGCCGGTGTCGAGCGAGGCAAGATGGGCTGCCGCATCGACGCCCCGGGCCAGGCCCGAAACGATCACGAACCCCTCGGCGCCCAGATCACGGGCAAGGGCACGGGCCATGCGCGTGCCCAGCGAAGATGCGTTCCGCGCCCCCACGAGGGCGATCATCGGGCGTTTCAGAAGGCCGATATCGCCGATTGCCCACAGCAGCGGGGGGGCATCGGAAAGATGCGTCAGCGGTTCGGGGTAGTCCGGTGAACCAAGGCACAAAAGCCGCGCGCCGGCGGCTTTTGCGGCCTTGAGTTCGGCTTCGATCACGCCGGCCGGGCATGTTTCATACCCCTCTACACCGGCGGCGCGCGCCACTTCGGGCAGCGCGGCCAGCGCCTTCTGCGCCGTGCCATGCTCGGCCAGCAGGCGGTGGAACGTGGCCACACCGACCCGGCGCGAGCGCAAGAGGCGAAGCCACGAAAACCGGTCGTCTTCCGTGGTGGGTGGGAGTGGGGGGTGAGTGGAAGAGTGTTGTTCCCCGGTCATCCGTCGCTCCGCCTTTTGCAGGATCGGTTTAGGCGCACTGTCGTTAACAGGCGGTGAATCCCGTCGGAATTTCTCGCGAATTTTTCCGGCCCCGGCAGGCCGGGACGGTCAGGGAGCGATCAGGCCGCTGCGCCGCCCACCGTCAGCCCCTCGATCAGAACGGTCGGCTGCCCCACGCCCACCGGCACCCACTGGCCATCCTTTCCGCAGTTGCCCAGGCCCGGGTCCAGGGCCATGTCATTGCCCAGCCCCCGGATGTGCCTGAGCACTGTCGGGCCGTCGCCGATCAGCGTGGCGCCCTTGACCGGGGCGCCGATCCTGCCGTTTTTCACCCGATAGGCCTCGGTGCATGAAAACACGAACTTGCCGTTGGTGATGTCCACCTGTCCGCCGCCGAAGCCGACCGCCCAGATCCCGTCGCGGATTTCGGCCACAAGGTCGGCAGGGTCCGAATCACCACTCAGCATGATCGTGTTGGTCATGCGCGGCATCGGCCGATGCGCATGGGACTGGCGGCGGCCGTTGCCGGTGGGCTCCATGCCCATGAGACGGGCGTTCTGCCGGTCCTGCATGTAGCCCACCAGAATCCCGTCCTCGATCAGCACGTTGCGCCGGGACGGGGTGCCCTCGTCATCGACGGTGATCGAGCCGCGCCGGTCGGGAATGGTGCCGTCATCCACCACGGTCACGCCACGGGCCGCGACCTGCCTGCCCATGAGGTCCGCGAAGGCCGACGATCCCTTGCGGTTGAAGTCCCCTTCAAGCCCGTGCCCGATCGCTTCGTGCAGCAGGATGCCCGGCCAGCCGGGGCCCAGCGCCACCTCCATCACGCCGGCGGGTGCGGGTTCGGCGTCCAGGTTGACCAGGGCGATGCGTAGCGCCTCGCGCGTTTTCGCCTGCCAGGATTCGGGCGCGATCAGTCCGTCCAGCCCGATCCGGCCGCCGCCGCCGGCGGTGCCGGTTTCGCGCCGCCCGCCCTGCTCGACGATGACCGAGACATTGATCCGCGTCAGCGGGCGCGTATCCGTGACCATCACGCCGTCGGGTCGCAGAATTGCCACTTCCTGGATCGAGGCGGCAATGCTGGCGCTGACCTGGACCACCCGCGGATCGAGATCGCGCGCGAAGGCGTCGATCGCCTTGAGCGTCTCCACCTTCACCGGAAAGTCGATGCCGGCGATCGGGTCCGCATCGGTATAGAGATGCCGATTGGTCGGCGGCGGAGCGTCGGCCAGCGTACCGCCGCCGTCACCGACCGCAAGGCGAACCGTATCGGCCGCGCGCTTCAGCGAGGGGATCGAGACATCGGTGGAATGGGCATAGCCCGTGACTTCGCGGCAGACCGCGCGCAGGCCGAACCCTTCGGACGCGTCATAGCTGGCCGAGCGCAGGCGCCCGTCGTCGAACACCAGCGCCTCGGACTTGCGGCGTTCGACGAACAGCTCGCCATCATCGGCGCCATCGGTCGCCGCCCGGAGGATGCGAATCGCCTCGTCCAGGGGCAGGAGTGATTCGAACGGAAGGAAGGAAGGGGTGGACATGTGCCGTAGCCTCGCAATTTGATCCAGCTCAAACGGGCGAATTTGATCCAAATCAAAGAAAGCGTCCGTTTGCCGCAAGCATTTCGCTTTATTTGGTACCTCGATTATGTTTTTTAAGATCGCAATGACAACGGGGCCGGCCCGTGTCCAGTGGCGTGTCCGATGGATGCAGGGCCGGTGGAGAGGAACAACGCGATCAACCGATCAGGACAGAAGATGAAGAACGCACTGATGCTATCGGGCCTTTTCGCGGCCCTTTCGAGCGTGCCGGCTCTGGCA
>JALTNO010000220.1 GCA_027000645.1 Paracoccaceae bacterium
TTCAACAACCGCAAGAATGACCTCTACAAGACCCTGCTCAAATCGTGCAGAATGAAACCGCTCAGACACTGAGCTGGTATAGACCCTGCCCCAAATACTCCGGGGGAGTCGCCCGTCAGGGCGACGGGGGCAGCGCCCCCTTCAGCGGCTCAGCACCATCGCCTGGCCTGTGATCTCGATCCGGTCCCAGCGCCGCAGCCATGACATGCCCAGGAGCGATTGCTCCAGATCACCCTCGTTGACCCAGGCCCGCAGGTTGCGCTCGCGCACCGGGCCGATCTCGACCGTCTCCAGCCGCACCGGCGCCGTGCGCACCTCGCCATTGGCGGTCGTCGCGCGCCCCACATAAGCCAGTTCGGCCGTGTCGATCCCGATCCGGCGGGCATCCCTTTCGGTCAGGACGATCTGGCTGGCGCCGGTGTCGATCATGAACGTCACCGGCACGCCGTTCACCAGCAGCGTCAGGTAGTAATGCCCGTCGCGCGCCCGCGGCACCTCGATCCGGTTTTCGGTCGCTACGGCATTGATGCCGTTGCGCGCGGTCTGGCGGATATCGTCCCACAGCCCGATCGCCGCGACAACGCCGAGGAAGATCAGCGCCCAGGCCATGGCCTGCTGCAGGAGACGGCTGCGTGACTGGCGGTTCTGCACCACGAACCACAGCACCAGCGCCGCCCCCAGCAGCACCAGATAGATCAACCTGCCGACATCCCATGAGCTCATGCGCGCATCCTCCGCCGCGTCCGACCCTGCGGCCACGCCTCAGCCGGCAAAGCCGAAATCCCGCAGCCCGTCGAGGATGAACTGCACCGACAGCGCCGCCAGCAGCATGCCCAGCAGCCGGGTCACCACGTTGATCCCGGTCCGCCCCAGCGCCCGCGCCAGCAGGCCCGAGGCGAAGAACATCATCAGGACGAGGGCCAGAACCGCCAGCATGACGCCGATCACCATGGCCAGCCCCTCCAGCCCCGGCTGCCGCCCGGCCAGGAGGATCACCGTGGCGATCGAGCCCGGCCCCGCAATCAGCGGCATCCCCAGAGGAAAGACCGACGGGTCGGGGCGATCCTCGCCGGTCTGGTCCTCGCGCCGCTTGGCGCGGCGCTCGAACAGCATGTCCAGCGCGGTCAGGAACAGCAGCGCCCCCCCGGCCACCCGAAAGGCCGGCATCGAGATCCCGACGAAACCCAGAACCGCCTCGCCGAAGGTGGCGAACAGCACCAGAAGCACCGCCGCCGTGGTGCAGGCGCGCAGTGCGACCCCGCGCCGTTCAGCCGCCGACATGTCATGGGTCAGCGCGACGAACAGCGGCGCCAGACCGATCGGGTCGATGATGACGAACAGGGTCGTGAATGCGGTGACGAGGAATGCCGTGTCCATGAGAATCCGACGCTTGCCTGCCCCCTCTCATCACGGATTGCCGCCCTTGCCAAGTCCCGCCGCGATCCGGCCCGGCCGGACGAACCCGCCGACAGGCGCGAAAAGGCCCCCGCCGGAAGGCAGGGGCCGGGAACGCCGCGGCCGGCGCAGTCCCTGCCGGCGATCAGCTGATGATGTCGTAGGCGCGTTCGCCGTGAACGCTCAGGTCGAGCCCGTTGGTCTCGGTTTCCGCATCCACGCGCAGCGTCGTGACCATTGCCGCGACCTTGACCAGGATCACCGTCACGACCGTGGCATAAACGCCGACGATGGCCAGGCTGCCCAGCTGCGCCACCCAGCTCGCGTGACCGAAGGCGGCGATCATCAGCGTGCCGAAGACGCCGCCCACGCCATGCACCGCGAACACGTCCAGCGTGTCGTCGATCCTGAAGGTGTTGCGCACCACGTTCACCGCCTCCTGGCACAGGATGCCGGCGACCGCGCCGATGACCAGCGCCTCGACCGGGCCGACATAGCCCGAGGCCGGGGTGATCGAGGCCAGCCCGGCGATCGAGCCGGTCACCAGGCCCACCATCGACGCCTTGCCGTACTTGATGCGCTCCCACAGCGCCCAGCTGAGCGAGGCGGTGGCGGCCGAGAGATGCGTGACCGTCAGCGCCATCGCGGCGCCGCCATCCGCCGCCAGTTGCGAGCCGCCATTGAAGCCGAACCAGCCGACCCACAGCATCCCGGCGCCGATCGCCACCAGGACCGGGGAATGCGGCGGGGTGGTGCGGTTACGCCGGGCGCCGAGGAACACCGCGACCACCAGCGAAGCCAGCCCCGCGGTTTCATGCACCACCATGCCGCCGGCGAAATCCCGCGCGCCGATCTCGCCGAACAGCCCGCCATCGGAGAGCAGCCCGCCGCCCCAGATCCAGTGCGCCACCGGCGCATAGACCAGCAGCATCCACAGCGCCGAGAACAGCAGCACGAAGCCGAAGCCGACCCGCTCCACATAGGCGCCGACGATCAGGGCGGGGGTGATGATGGCAAATGTCATCTGGAAGGCGAAGAACAGGATTTCGGGGATCGTGCCGCTCAGCGTGTCGGGGCCGACGCCCAGCATCAGGGCGCGCCCCAGACCGCCCCAGAGCGGCGAATCGGACGGGCCGAAGGCGATGGAATAGCCGGCCACGAGCCACAGGACGCTCATCAGCGCGGCAATGGCAAAGCAGTGCATGAACACGCTGAGCACGTTGCGGGCGCGCACGAGGCCGCCGTAGAACAGGGCAAGCCCCGGCAAAGTCATGAAAAGGACCAGGGCCGTGGCCACGATGATCCATGCGGTGTCGGCTCCGTTCATTTGGCCTTCCTTCCGTCGTTGTCCGATCTGTTCGTGTCGGGACGGGTTCAACCAACTGTGATCTGCGGAAAAAAGAGGCGAAGGGGCTTCGGAATGCCCGTTTCAGGGGCTTTTTGCCGAGCGATGAAAAAATGTGCGCTCCGCCGGGGGCCGTGCCTATTTTTCGGGCCGGGCCGAAAGCGCGCGTTCCAGCAGCGCCAGCGCGTGGTCGCGGGCGGCCGCGCGCACCCGTCCGCGCCCCCTTGCCCCGAATTCCACGGTTTCGGTCTCGGTTTCGTGCCCCCGCCGCGCCAGGGCGAAACAGACCCGGCCCTCGGGCTTGAATTCCGATCCGCCGGGGCCGGCGATGCCGGTAACCGACACGGCCAGATCCGCCTTCGAGCGGGCCAGCGCGCCCTCGGCCATCTCGCGGGCGACCTGTTCGGAGACGGCGCCATGGGCCGCCAGCGTTCGCGCGTGCACGCCCAGCATCTCCTGCTTGGCGGCGTTGGAATAGGTGACGAAGCCGCGCTCGAACACCTCCGAAGATCCCGGGATGTCGGTCAGCGCCGCGGCGACCATCCCGCCGGTGCAGCTTTCGGCCGTGGCGATCATTGCGCCGGCGGCGCGGGCGCGGGTCAGGATGGCGGCCGCGTCGCTCACGCCAGCAGTACCCGGTGCGCGAGGAAGGCCAGCGCCAGCACGCCGACCGCCGCCAGCGCACCCGCGATCATGTCGTCGAGCATCACCCCCAGCGGGTCCCGACGCCGGTCGGCCCAGCCCACCGGCCCCGGCTTCCAGATGTCGAACAGGCGGAACAGCACGAAGGCGGCGATCCAGCCCGGCCAGAGCACGGTCATGTCGATCCCCAGCCGACCGGCGGCCGAGCTGAGCGGCATCAGCGCCACAAGCTGCCCGGCCACTTCGTCGATGACGATTTCCGACGGGTCGTGCTCGTCCGAGCCGTCGGTCATCTCGGCCGTGGCCCAGACGCCCAGGATGAAGATCGCCGCCGCTCCCATGACGAACAGCGCAAATCCGCCCGCAACATGCAGCCCCCAGGCGATGGGAAGCGCCGCGAGCGAGCCCCAGGTTCCGGGGGCGGGGCGCAGGTGGCCCACGCCGAAAACGGTGGCGATGATGCGCGCGAGATCCTTCATGTTCATCCCCGCACCAGTGTCGCGGTGGCCATCGCCGCGATCCCCTCTTCGCGCCCGGCAAAGCCGAGCCGTTCCGACGTCGTCGCCTTGACCGAAACCGCGTCGAGGCCGATGCCCATGATTCTTGCCATTTCGGCGCGCATGCGGTCGGAATGCGGCCCGATCTTCGGCCGTTCGCAGATCAGGGTGCAATCGACATTGGCGATGCGCCAGCCCGCATCGCGGGCAAGATCGGCGGCGTGGCGCAGGAAAACCTCGCTGGCAGCGCCCTTCCACTGCGGATCCGATGGCGGGAAATGGCGGCCGATATCGCCCTCGGCCAGTGCGCCGTAGATGGCATCAGTCACCGCGTGCATGCCGGCATCGGCGTCGGAATGGCCCTGAAGGCCGCGCTCATGCGGGATCTTTACCCCGCACAGGGTCACATGATCGCCGGGGCCGAACCTGTGCACGTCGAACCCGTTTCCCAGCCGCACCATCGGCGCTCCTCCCAGCAGGCGTTCGGCCCGGGCGAAGTCCTCGGGCCGGGTGATCTTGATGTTGTCGGGGTCGCCCGGAACGATGGCCACGTCAAGCCCCGCGGCGCGCGCAACCTCGACGTCATCGGCGGCGCCGCCGGGATGGGCTGCATGGGCGGCAATGATGTCGGCATAGCGGAACCCCTGCGGCGTCTGGGCCGCGAACAGGCGGCTGCGGTCGCGGGTGCCGGTCACGATCCCCCCTTCGCCGGTCCAGAGCGCGTCGGTCACCGCCAGCCCCGGTGCGGCGCCCGGATGGTCGTCAAGCGCCGCGATCACCGCGGCGATGGTTTCGGCCCGGACGCAGGGGCGGGCGGCATCGTGGATCAGGACCTTGTCCACCCCGTGCCCGGCCAGCGCCGCCAGCCCGCTGCGGACCGAGGCCGCCCGGTCGGCGCCGCCTTTCGCCAGGATCAGCCCCGGCCGGCTCGCGTACTCCTCCCACGGCGCGCGGTCGCCGGGCGAGAGCACCAGGGCGACCAGGTCGATGCCCGGCGCCTGCATGAAGCGTTCCAGCGTCCAGTCGGCCACGCGCCGCCCGGCCAGCAGGCGCCACTGCTTGGGCAGCCCGCCACCGGCGCGAAACCCGCGCCCGGCGGCAAGGATCAGGGCGGCCGTGGTCATGCAAGGGGTCTCCGGTCGGTCTGCGGTTCGGAACCGTCTTTAGGCCGTGGCGCGGGATGAGGCAATCACCCCGGCAAACCTGCGTAAAAAATAGGCAGATGCAGGCGGAGTGACCGTGAAATACCCTTTCGGTTTGAGAAATTCGACCGGATTCGCTAGGAATGGCGCAATTGCACAAGGATTGGGCAAAGTGCCGCTTGTCATTGCCGGAAAACCCGTTGACCCGCCGGTGATCCTCGCCCCGATGGCGGGAATCACCGACCGCCCGTTCCGCGACCTCGTCCTGTCCTTCGGAGCGGGGCTGGTGGTCAGCGAAATGGTGGCCAGCCAGGAGATGGTCCAGGCCAGGCCAGGCGTGCGCGAGAAGGCCGAGCTGGGGGCCGGGGCCGAACGGACCGTGGTCCAGATTGCCGGGCGCGAGGTCCGCTGGATGGCTGAGGCCGCGCGCCTTCTGGAAGATCGCGGCGCGGCGATCATCGACATCAACATGGGCTGTCCCGCGCGCAAGGTCACCAACGGCTGGTCCGGCTCGGCGCTGATGCGGGCGCCCGACCATGCGCTGAGGCTGATCGAGGCGGTGACGGGCGCGGTGGCCGTGCCGGTCACGCTCAAGATGCGGCTGGGCTGGGACGAGGGGATGCGCAACGCCCCCGATATTGCCCGCCGGGCCGAAGCGGCGGGGGTGCGGATGGTCACCATCCATGGTCGCACCCGTTGCCAGTTCTACAGGGGGCAGGCCGACTGGGCAGCGGTGCGCGAGGTGTGCGAGGCGGTCTCGATCCCGGTGATCGTCAATGGCGACATCGTCTGCGCCGCGACCGCGCGCAAGGCGCTGGCCCGGTCGGGTGCGGCTGGCGTGATGGTGGGGCGCGGGGCGCGGGGGCGGCCCTGGCTGCTGGCGCAGATCGCCCATGACCTGTTCGGCGCGCCGGCCCCGCACATTCCTGAGGGAATGAAACTTGTGGACCTTGTATCAACGCATTACGAGGCAATGTTGATGTTCTACGGGGGCGATCTTGGCCTGCGTGTGGCGCGCAAGCACCTGGGCTGGTACATGGATGAGGTCGGCACCGAACCGGGGCTGCGCCGGGCGGTCCTGACCGCGGGCGATCCGGGCGAGGTCCTGCAGTTGCTGGCAGAAGCGCTGGCCCCCCGGCGGGAGGCGGCGGCATGACCGGCGACGACGCGATCTGGGCTTCGCTTCCGGTTCCGGCCTTCCTGATCGATGCCGAGGACCGGGTGCAGGCGGTCAACTCGGCCGCCGAGGGGTTCCTGAATGCCTCGCGGAAATCGGTGGAGGGCGCGCCGGTCTGGGATCTCCTGGCCGTCGATGTGCCGATCGAAGAGGCCTTTGCCCGTGCCCGCGCCGATGGCACGCCGCTTTTTGTCAACGACATCGACGTGGGCTGCGGCTCGCGCGCGCCGCTGCAATGCGCACTTCAGATTGCGCCGGTCCTGGGGCGGCCGGGGGTGATGATGATGCTGGTTTCTCCGCGTGAGCTGGCCGGCCGCATGACCCAGAGCCATTCGGTCCGCTCGGCGGCGCAGTCGGCCATCGGCATGGCCGAGATGCTTGCTCATGAGATCAAGAACCCGCTGGCGGGAATCACCGGCGCGGCGCAGTTGCTGAGCATGAACCTCGGGTCTCAAGACCTTGAACTCACGGATCTTATCGTGGCCGAAAGCCGCCGGATCGTGAAGCTTCTGGAGCAGGTCGAACAGTTCGGAAATCTCAGCGCACCCGATTTCCGGCCGGTCAATGTTCACGACGTGCTGGACCGGGCGCGGCGCTCGGCGCTGCTGGGTTTCGGGGCGCACATGACCATCATCGAGGATTACGACCCGTCGCTGCCGCTGGCCTGGGGGGACCCGGACCAGCTGTTGCAGGTGATCCTGAATCTTCTCAAGAATGCCTCGGAAGCCGCTGATCCTAAAGGCGGAACCATCCGGCTTCATACCTTTTTCGAACATTCCTTCCGGTTGCGGCGCCATGACGGGGCCGGGCAGGATCTGCCCCTGCAGATCGAGGTGATCGACGATGGCCCGGGCCTGCCGGAGCATATCCGCGACGACGTGTTCGACCCCTTCGTGTCGGGGCGCGAGAACGGCACCGGGCTGGGCCTGGCGCTGGTGAGCAAGATCGTGTCCGACCATGGCGGCTGGGTCTCGGTGACCTCGGTGCCGGGGCGCACCGTGTTCCGCCTGTCGCTGCCGCGGGTGCCGCGTGACTGCCAGCAAGAGGAGGCCGCCTGATGGATGGCACGGTTCTGGTTGCCGATGACGATCGCACGATTCGCACGGTTCTGACCCAGGCGCTGACCCGGGCCGGCTGCAAGGTGCATGCCACCAGCTCGCTGACGACGCTCATGCGCTGGGTGGCCGAAGGCAAGGGCGACGTGGTGATCTCGGACGTGGTGATGCCTGACGGCAACGGGCTCGAGATGCTGCCGAAGATCGCGCAGGACCGCCCCGGCCTGCCGGTAATCGTGATTTCGGCGCAGAACACCATCATGACCGCAATCCAGGCGGCCGAGGCCGAGGCCTTCGACTACCTGCCCAAGCCGTTCGACCTGCCCGACCTGATGAAGCGCACCCGCCGCGCGCTGGAACAGAAGCGCCGCCGGGCGCCGGGATCGGGCGACCGGCTGTCCGGGGAACGCCCCGACGAGCTGCCGCTGGTGGGGCGCACGCCGGTCATGCAGGCGCTTTACCGGGTGGTGGCCCGGGTCATGAACACTGATCTTCCGGTTATAGTCACCGGCGAAAGCGGCACCGGCAAGTCCCTGATCGCGCGCGCCATTCACGATTTCTCGGACCGGCGCACGCTGCCTTTCGTGACGGTGACCGAGGCCGACCTGAGCGATCTCGAGGGGCCGGCCCGGGTCCTGGCGCGGGTCAAGGGCGGCACGCTGCTGATCGACGAGATCCCCGATATCGGCGACGAGGTGCAGGCCCGGATCGTGCGCATGATGGACGCGCCGGGCGAGCATGTGCCGCGGTTCATGGCCACCAGCCAGATCGACCCGGCGCGGGCGACCGAACAGGGGCGGCTGCGGCGCGATCTGTATTACCGGCTGGGCGGCGCCACGTTGCAGCTGCCGGCCCTGCGCGACCGGGTGGACGACATTCCCCTGCTGGTGGAGCATTTCCTTGCCCGGGCCGAGCGCGACGGCGCCCCCCGGCGCTGGCTGAGCCCCGAGGCACAGGATCTGTTCCGCCGCTACAGCTGGCCGGGGAACGTGCGGCAGCTGGAAAACGCGGTGCGCCGGCTGAGCCTGACCAGCCGAACCGACGAGATTTCCCGCGCCGAGGTCGAATCCATGCTGCGCAGCCAGCCCGAGGTGGAGCCGATCCTCGGCGGGGGCGAGTCCGAAAAGCTGTCGGCCTCGGTCGCGCGGCACCTGCGGCGCTATTTCGATCTGCATGGCAACATGCTGCCGCCGCCGGGGCTGTATCAGCGCATCCTGCGCGAGGTCGAGGCGCCGCTGATCGAGATCGCGCTGGATGCCACCGGCGGAAATCAGGCAAAATGTGCCGATCTTCTGGGAATCAATCGCAATACCTTGCGCAAGAAGATCCGCGATCTCGATATAGAGGTGACACGCCGCCGCAAATTGATGTAATACTGCCACAGAACCGTGGCGAACCGGCGTCAGTGCCGGAAATGACCACGAGATATGGCGGTAAGCCGCTTCGGCGGCACATCGGGATGAGGACGGCAGGTGGCAATCCGGTCACATGAGGGGCCAATCCCCGCGCTGAGCCGTTGGCGGCTGACGCGAAGGCTGCGCAATCTGGGCACCTTCGGGCTGGTGGTTCTGGGGCCGATCCTGGCGCTTGCGACCTATCTTGCCATGGGGCCGTTCGAGGTTCGCGCCTCGGCCTCCTCCCTGCGGATCGTGCTGCTGGCGGACCTGGTCTATGTGCTGGTGCTGGCGGCGCTGGTGCTGGGGCAGGTGGTGCAGCTGTTCGCCGCGCGGCGGGCGCATTCGGCCGGGTCGCGGCTGCACATGCGCCTGATGGGGGCCTTCACCCTGCTGGCGCTGGCGCCGACGGTGATCGTGGCCGTGTTTGCCGGGCTGACCGTCAATATCGGTCTCGAGGGCTGGTTCTCGGAGCGGGTCCGCGACGCGCTGGGCGCCTCGCTGGCGGCGGCCGAGGCCTACGAGACCGAACAGCGCGATGCCCTGGCCCAGGATGCGCGGGCGCTGGCGCGGTTTCTCGACGCGGCCAGGGGGCAGAACTTCTTTCTCAACGATGCCGAGATTCGGGTGCTGCTGGCGCAGGGGCAGGCGCAGATCCAGCGCGGGTTGCGCGAGGCCTACGTGATCGACGGCACCGGCGAGATCCGGGCCCGCGGCGAACGGTCCTACCTGTTCGATTTCGAACGGCCCTCGCCCGAGGATCTGGCCACGGCCCGCGACGAGGGGCTGACGGTCATCCGGGACTGGAACAACAACGAGTTCCGCGCGCTGGTGCGGCTGGATGCCTTCGCCGACCGCTATCTCTATGTCAGCCGCGAGGTGGACGGAAAGATCCTCAACCTTCTCGACGACACCAAGGCCACGGTGGGGCTGTATCACCAGCTTGAGAGCGAACGCGGGCGGGTGCTGTTCGAATTCGGGCTGCTGTATCTGGGCTTTGCGCTGATCCTGATCCTGGCGGCGATCTGGCTGGGCCTGTGGTTCGCCGAGCGCCTGTCGCAGCCGGTGGGCCGGCTGACCATGGCCGCCCAGCAGGTCGGGGCGGGGGATCTCGACGTGCAGGTGCCCGAGGAGGAGGGCGACGACGAAATCGCCATGCTGGGCCGCTATTTCAACCGCATGACCCGGCAGCTCAAGGCGCAGCGGCAATCGCTGCTCGATACCACCCGCCAGATCGAACGCCGCCGGCGGCTGTTCGATTCGGTGCTCTCCTCGGTCACTTCGGGCGTGGTGGGGCTGGATTCGCAGGGACGGGTGACCTTCGTCAACCGCTCGGCCAGGCGGCTTCTGGACTGGTCGGGGGACGAGCAGTCGCTGGCGCTTGCGGTGGCGGTGCCGGAATTCGGGCCGCTGTTCGACAGCCTGCGCAGCGGCGGGGGCGAGGTGGCCCAGGGCGAGGTCAAGGTGACGCGCAAGGGCCGGCTCGAGCATCTTCTGGTGCGGATGAGCACCCGGCGCGAGATCGACGGCAGCCTGGAAGGTTACGTGGTGGCCTTCGACGACGTGACCGATCTGGTCAGCGCCCAGCGCATGGCCGCCTGGGGCGACGTGGCCCGCCGGATCGCGCACGAGATCAAGAACCCGCTGACGCCGATCCAGCTGTCGGCCGAGCGGATCAAGCGCAAGTTCGGCCCGCGCCTGGGCGAGGAGGATTGCGAGAAGCTTGAATCCATGACCGACGTGATCGTGCGCCAGACCAACGATCTGCGCCGGATCGTGGACGAATTTTCGCGCTTTGCCCGCATGCCCGAACCCGATCGTCGGGCCGAGGACCTGGTGGCGATCCTGCGCGACGCGGCGCTGCTGCAGCAGAGCGGTCAGCCCGGCGTGCGCTTCGATATCGACCTGCCGGATCACCCGGTGATTGCCGAGGTGGATGCGACGATGATCTCGCAGGCATTGACGAACCTTGTCAAGAATGCCGGTGAAGCAATTGAATCGCTTGAGGAAAAGGGCGCCCCGGAGGGCTTCGTCCCACAAATTCGGGTGCGGCTGGAGGAGATTTCGGGCGGTTGCCGGATCACCATTGCCGACAACGGCATCGGATTGCCCGAGGACCGGGTGCGTCTGTTCGAACCCTATGTGACGACGCGCGACGCGGGCACCGGGCTGGGGCTGCCGATCGTGAAGAAGATCATCGAGGAACATGGCGGCACTCTCGTGCTCGAGGATGCGCCGGTCTTCGAGGGGCAGGCGCATTTCGGCGCGATGGCCGTGATCCGCCTGCCCGTGACACTGACACCCGACGCCGGGGCCGGCCGATCGCGGTCGGGCTCGGGGGTGCGGGCGGGAGAAACCAATGAAGAAGCAGCGGGGCCGACATGAGTGACATACTGATCGTTGACGACGAGCGCGATATCCGCGAACTGGTGTCCGACATCCTTGAGGACGAAGGCTATGCCACCCGGCTGGCGGGGAATTCCGACGAGTGCATGGCGGCGATCAATGCCGAACCGCCGGCGCTGCTGATCCTTGACATCTGGCTGAAGGACAGCAACATGGACGGGATCGACATCCTCAAGAAGGTGCGGCGCGACAACCCGGACGTGCCGGTGGTCATCATCTCGGGGCATGGCAATATCGAGATCGCCGTCGCCGCGATCAAGCAGGGCGCCTATGATTTCATCGAAAAGCCCTTCAACATCGACCAGCTCATGGTGGTGATCCGCCGGGCGATGGAAACATCGCGTCTGCGGCGCGAGAACAACGCGCTGCGGCGGCGCGAGATCGCCTCGGCCGAGATGGTCGGGCAGTCGGCCGCCTTCCGGGCGCTGGTTGGCCAGCTGGAGAAGGTGACGCGCTCGAACGGGCGGGTGATGCTGAGCGGGCCGCCCGGGTCGGGCAAGGAGATCGCCGCGCGCTACATCCACGCCCATTCCAACCGGGCCGAGGCCCCGTTCGTGTCGGTCAACTGCGCCACCATCGAGCCCGAGCGCATGGAGGAGGTCCTGTTCGGCCGCGAAAGCCCCGAGCGGGGGGTCGAGCCGGGGCTTCTGGAAGAGGCGCATGGCGGGGTGATCTTCTTCGACGAGGTTGCCGACATGCCGCTGGGCACCCAGTCCAAGATCCTGCGGGTGCTGGTCGAGCAGCAGTTCCAGCGCGTGGGCGGCAACGCCAAGGTGCGGGTCGATCTGCGGGTGATTTCCTCGACCTGCCGCAAGCTCGAGGACGAGATTCGCGCCGGCCGTTTCCGGCAGGAGCTGTTCCATCGTCTCAACGTGGTGCCGATCCGGGTGCCGTCACTGGAGGAGCGGCGCGAGGACATCCCGCTTCTGGCCCGGCATTTCATCCGCCAGTTCCATGAGAGCCAGGGCCTGCCCCTGCGCGAACTCGGCGAGGAGGCCGTGGCCCTGATGCAGACCATGTCGTGGCCGGGCAATGTGCGTCAGCTCAAGAACCTGGTGGAGCGGGTGCTGATCCTCGGCGACGGTTCGGGACCGATCGAGGCGCGCGAGTTGCCCAGCGACGACGCCCGCGCGGGCAACGAGGGGCGGGTGATCCTGTCGGGGGCGCTGGCGACGCTGCCCCTGCGCGAGGCCCGCGAGGCGTTCGAGCGCGAATACCTCCTGACCCAGATCAACCGCTTCGGCGGCAATATCAGCCGCACTGCCGCCTTTGTCGGCATGGAGCGCAGCGCCCTGCACCGCAAGCTCAAGTCGCTGGGCGTGGTGACGGCCAACAAGGCCGGTGCGCGGGTGGCCTATGTGGACCGCAGCAAGGCCGAGGCCGCGCATTAGGGCATGTCGCGCATGCGTGGATTCCGTCGCCTGTCGGGCGGAGGGCAGGTGGGCGCCCGGGTGTGCGCACGCCCGGGCCCGGGCAGGGTGAATGCGATCGGGCGCGACATGCCCTGGGTCGCGCTTCTTCAGCCCTTTTTCGAAGCGGTGGCCTTGATCGGCGTCACGATCTGCCAGCTGCCGTCATCATGGCGGATGACGCAGGAGGTTTCGGTGATTTCCGGCAGGATTTTCGTCTGCCCGGGCGGAACGGCGGCGCGCACCGAGGCCGGGCAGGTCGGCAGGCTGACGGGACGATAGCCGCGCTCGGCCATGCACAGATCCATGACCCGCGCGCGCAGCTCGCGGTTCACGTCCACCGTGTAGAACCCGCCATCCGTCCAGTATCCCGGCCAGACCCGGCAGTTTCCGGCCCCGTCGCAGACCTGGCCTCCGGGATGGTAGATCGGCGGATACTGCCTGATCTGGTTGGCCACCGGCGCGTCCTTCAGGGCCCGGACCTCGCATTTCGTGCTGTCCGACTGCATGCGGGAAACCGGCACGCCGGGCCGGTGATAGATGGTCATCGGGCCGCAGGCCGCCAGCAGGAAAAAGGCGGAGAGGGAGCGGACAACGGGTGTCATGGCCGCATCTTGCCCCCGCGCCATCTGCCTGACAAGCCGATTGACCGCTGCCGGGCCATCTGTCATGCAGAAATCCGCATTCAGGGGACCACGGGTCATGAAGGTCATCATCTGCGGTGCCGGCCAGGTGGGCTGGCAGATCGCCCGTCATCTGGCGAGCGAGAACAACGATGTCACGGTCGTGGACAGTGATGCCGATCTGGTGCGGCGCGCCACCGAATGGCTTGACGTGCAGGGGGTGGCGGGCTTTGCCAGTCACCCGGACGTGCTGGAACGCGCCGGCGCCCAGGATGCCGACATGATCATTGCCGCGACCCATTCGGACGAAGTCAACATGGTCACCTGCCAGGTGGCCCATTCGGTGTTCGGCATCAAGCAGAAGATCGCCCGGATCCGGGCGCAGTCCTACCTGGTCCCGGTGCCTTCGGGGCCGAATTTCAAGGATCACCTGCCGATCAACGAGGTCATCAGCCCCGAACGCGAGGTGGCGGCGGCGGCGATGCGACGGCTGGCGGCGCCGGCCACCTTCGACGTGGAAACCTTCATGGACGGCAAGGCGCAGCTTCTCGGCATCAAGGTGGACGAGGACTGCCCGATCACCAACACCGCCCTGCGCCAGCTGACCGACCTGTTCTCCACCCTGCGCTCGATCGTCGTCGGCATCCGCCGCGAGGGTGTCCTGTTCGCCCCCGAGGCGGACGACCAGCTGTTTCCGGGCGATGAATGCTATGTCTTCTCGCATGTGGAGGATGTCGGCCGCACGCTGGAAATCTTCGGCAAGACGGCCGGTTCGCTCACGCGCGTGGTCATCATCGGCGGCGGCAATGTCGGCCTGGCGGTGGCCCGGGATCTGGAACGCCGCAAGGGCCGGCCGCGGGTGAAGGTGATCGAACGCAACCGCGCCCGGGCCGAACATGCCGCCGAGCAGCTGGAACGGACCATCGTCCTGCATGGCGACGGGCTGGACAGCCAGCTTCTGACCGAGGCCGGGGTGGAACGGGCCGACGCGGTTCTGGCGGTGACCGACGACGACAAGACCAACATGCTGGCCGCGGTGCGGGCCAAGGCCGAAGGCTGCCCCTTCGCGATCTCGCTCATCAACGATCCGACGCTGGTGCCGCTGGCGGCGCCGCTGGGGATCGATGCCTATATCAACCCGCGGGCCACCACCGTCAGTTCGATCCTGCGCCACATCCGCCACGGCCGCGTCCAGCGGGTCTATTCGCTGGGCGATGCCGAGGCCGAGATCATCCAGGCCGAGGTTCTGTCCACCTCGCCCATGGCCGGGCAGAAGCTGCGCGACATCGATTTCCCCGAGGGCGTGCTGGTCGGCGCGGTGCGCAAGGGCGACGAGGTGCTGCGTCCCGATTCCGACCTGCGGATCGAGGCCGGCGACGTGGTGGCGATCTTCGCCATGGCGGCGGATGTGCCCGAGCTGGAACGGCTCCTGCAGGTGTCGTTCGACTATTTCTGACCATGGCCCGCCGCGCCGCCTCCCACGGAACCCGGAATGCCCCTATCGGCATTTTCATGGAGCTGCCGCTGTTTCTTCTGGTCTGGGCGGTGTTCGCGCTGGGCACCTGGATCCCGGCCGCCCATGCGGCGATCCGCGGCCAGCACGCGGTGTCGCGCGCCTTCTTCTATTCCGGCCTGATCGGGCTGTTCTGCGTGGCGCTGATCGGCCTGGCCATGCGCGGGCGCCGGTCGCGGCGCGGCACGCTGGGCCAGCTGCTGGTGCTGCTGGCCACCTTCGTGGTGCTGCCGGTCTTCCTGGCGCTGCCTATGTTCTGGGCGGTGCGGACGACGTCGTTCCTCAATGCCTATTTCGACATGGTCAGCGCCATCACCACCACCGGGGCCAACCTGTTCACCGATCCGGGGCGGCTGGATCCTTCGGTTCACCTCTGGCGGGCCGAGGTCGGCTGGCTGGGCGGGCTGCTCATGTGGATTGCGGCCTCGGCGATCCTGGCGCCGCTGTCGCTGGGCGGATTCGAGGTGACGACCCGGGGCCAGCCGGGTCAGGCGCCGGTGATCGGCTCCGGCGGACGTGCCGTCGAGCCGCGCCTGCGCCTGCTGCGGGTCTGTGCGACGCTGACGCCGGTCTATGTGGCGCTGACGGTGGTGATCTGGATCCTGCTGCGCCTTGCAGGGGATGCGCCGCTGGTGGCGATCAGCCATGCCATGTCGGTCATGGCCACCTCGGGGATTTCCCCGGTGGGCGGGCTTTCGGGCGGCGCCTCGGGCGTGACCGGAGAGGCGATCGTCTTCCTGTTCATGTTCTTCGCGCTCTCGCGGCTGACCTTTTCTTCGGACACGGCCAACCGGGGCGAGGCGCGCCTCGACCGCGATCCGGAATTCCGGGCTGGGCTGGTCATCGTGCTGGGCCTGCCGTTGCTGCTGTTCGTGCGACACTGGCTGGCGGCGCTGGACGTGAACGCCGCGGCCGATCCCATGATGGGCGCCAGGGCGCTTTGGGGCGGGGTGTTCACGGTCATGTCCTTCCTGACCACCACCGGTTTCGTCAGCGCCGACTGGACCGAGGCGCAGCAATGGTCGGGGCTGGGCTCGCCGGGGCTGATCCTTCTGGGGCTGGCGCTGGTGGGG
>JALTNO010000221.1 GCA_027000645.1 Paracoccaceae bacterium
CCGTGTGATACACGAAAAGGATCGACAGCACGGTCAGGACCTGGATGTAGAGCGACGCCAGCGCCCCGGACACCACCGAAACCATCGTGTTCATGGGACCGTGAAGCATCAGCGGACTTGTCGGCCCGTCGGCCCCGGCAACCGCCTGCACGGCCTTGATATGGGTCAGGTACATGAAGATGCCCGACAGCAGGTAAAGCAGGAAGTCGCCGCGGATCGCCGTCTTGCGCAGGCCGAGAACCGCGAACATCAGGTAGAAGACCGCAACGAATATGAGCGCCTGCGACAGGTTGATGAGAATCGCCATGAAGGCGTTGCGGTGCATCGACCGGATCTTCCGCACGGCGTTGTGAAAGACCACTTCGGCGAAGATGAAAGCGCCGTGCAGACGCGATCTTTGCACCCGATACCTGAACATGCGCCCTCGATCCGAAATCTCTGCCCTGATTGCACGGAATTCTTGCCGTTCCGTTGCGCAGGCAGCATAAGAAGCCGCGCAACGATAATCAACAAATCACAGCAATGGAGCATTTTTGTGACCTATGACGCCCTGATCCCGGTGATCCGCAGGCTGGCGCTGGAGGCTGGCGACAAGATCATGGAGATCTACGAGTCCGACGATTTCGAGGTGAAGGTGAAATCGGACGACAGCCCGGTCACCGCCGCCGACGAGGCCGCCGACGCGATCATCTCGGCCGGGCTGCGCGAGGCTTTCCCCGACCTGATGCTGGTCACCGAGGAACAGGCCGCGTCCCATTCCACCACCGGCGACACCTTCCTGATCGTCGATCCGCTGGACGGGACCAAGGAATTCATCCATCGCCGCGGCGATTTCACCGTCAACATCGCGCTGGTCGAGAACGGCGTGCCGACCCGCGGGGTCGTCTATGCGCCGGCCAGGGGGCGGATGTTCTACACCCGCCCCGACGGCCAGTCGGTGGAAGAGGAAGGCCCCTTCGATCGCGACCACCCGGGCCGGTTGCGCCCGATCCACGTCTCGACCCCGGACAATGACGCGCTGATGGTGGTGGCGTCCAAGTCGCACCTGACCGACGAAACCCGCGACTATATCGCCAGGTACCGGGTCAAGGATTTCAGGAGCGCGGGCTCGTCGCTGAAATTCTGCCTTGTCGCCACGGGCGAGGCCGACCTCTACCCGCGTGTCGGGCGCACGATGGAATGGGACACCGCCGCCGGGCACGCGGTTCTTCTGGGTGCGGGCGGCAAGGTGGTGCGCTTCGACGATCACAGCCCGCTGACCTACGGCAAGGAAGGCTACGCCAACCCCTACTTCATCGCCTACGCCCCCGGCGTGGAGTTGAAGGCGCCCTGATGGCCGTTCTCGTCGTCATACCTGCCCGCCATGCTTCGACCCGCTATCCGGGCAAGCCGCTGGTCCCGCTGAAGGGGGCGACGGGCGTCTCCCGCAGCCTGATCGAACGGTCGTGGCTGGCCGCCGGATCGGTTGCCGGGGTGGACCGGGTGGTGGTTGCCACCGATGACGATCGCATCCGCGCGGTGGCCGAAGGCTTCGGCGCCGAGGTGGTGATGACCTCCGCCGCCTGCCGCAACGGAACCGAACGCTGCGCCGAGGCCCACGCGGCGCTGGGCGAGGGTTACGACATCGTGGTCAACCTGCAGGGCGATGCTCCGCTGACCCCGCCATGGTTCATCGAGGACCTGGTGCGGGGCCTGCGCGCGGCGCCCGATGCCGGCATGGCGACCCCGGTCCTGCGCTGTGACGGCGCGGCGCTGGCCGGGCTGCTGAACGACCGCCGCCATGGCCGCGTCGGTGGCACCACCGCCGTTTTCGCCGCCGACCGCAGCGCCCTGTATTTCTCGAAGGAGGTGATTCCCTTCACCGCCGAACCCCATGCAGACGACGAACCGACCCCGGTCTTCCATCACGTGGGCGTCTATGCCTACCGTCCCGACGCGCTTGCCGCCTATCCCGGCTGGCCCGTCGGCCCGCTGGAGCGGCTCGAAGGGCTGGAACAGCTGCGGTTCCTTGAAAACGGCCGCAAGGTCCTGTGCGTCGAGGTCGAGGCGCGTGGGCGGCGGTTCTGGGAGCTGAACAACCCCGAGGACGTCGCCCGGATCGAGGCCATGATGGCGGAAATGGGGCTGGAATGACCGCCCCGCTGTCGGTCAGCGTGGTGATCGTCAGCCGCCACCGGCCGGATTTCCTGCGGCGCTGCCTGATCGGGGTGTCGCAGCTCTTCTACCCCAGGTTCGAGGTCGTCGTCGTCGCCGATCATGCCTCCTGCGCCGGTCTCAGGGCGCTGCCCCAGGCGGCCTTCGTCAAGATCGTCGAATTCGATGACGCCAACATATCGGCTGCGCGCAATGCCGGCATCGCCGCAGCCGCGGGCGAGATCATCGCCTTCATCGACGACGACGCGGTGCCCGAGCCCACATGGCTGGACTTCCTGGTCGTGCCCTTTGCCGACCCGCAGGTGGCGGTGGTGGGCGGATTCGTGCGCGGCCGCAACGGCATCAGCTGGCAATCCCGCGCGCGCGTGGTCGATCCGGCCGGCGCCACCCGGCCGCTGGAGGTGCCGCCGAACCGGGTTTCGATCCTGCCGCCCCCGCGCGAGGGCGCGGTCAGGACCGAGGGCACCAACATGGCGCTGCGCCGCGACCGGCTTGCGGCGCTGGGCGGGTTCGACCCGCGCTATCGCTATTTCCTGGATGAAACCGACCTGAATCTGCGCCTCGCCGCGACCGGGGCGATGACCGGCATCGCGCCTCTGGCCGAGGTTCACCACGGCTTTGCCCCGGCGCCTCATCGCCGCGCGGATCGCGTGCCGAGGGACCTGCGCGAAATCGGGGCCAGTTGGGCCGTCTTCCTTTCCACTCATTGCCCGGCGGGCCGGCGCGAACGGGCATGGCAGCGCGTGCAGGACGAAGAACGCAGGCGGGCGCTGCGCCACATGGTCTCGGGCGCGCTCGAGCCCCGCGACGTGCGCCGGCTGATGCGCGGGCTGCGGCAGGGATATGCGGAGGGGCTGCAGCGCGCGGCCCTGCCGATGCCGCCGCTGGCCCCCCCGACCGAACCGTTCCGGCCCTACCCATCGCGGCATGAGAGCCGCCCCATCCTGATCGCCGGCCGGCTGTGGAGCCGCGCCCGCCAGCGCCGGCGCGCCCGCACGGAAGTGGCCGCCGGCAACACGGTGACGGTCATGCGGTTCACCCTGACCGCGCTGTTTCACCGGGTCCGGTTCACCCGGGATGGATACTGGGAACATACCGGAGGCGTGTTCGGCCGCAGCGAGCGCGATCAACCCCTGTTCCGGCTGTGGACCTTCGCCGGCCGCGTCCATGCCGAGGCGGAAAGGGTCCGCATCGTGCGCGGGCTGGACGAATTTCAGGGCGAGCGGCGCGGCATGCTGCCTATTTGAGGACAATGGGTTGAAACTTTGTTGCGTTTGTCATGATGTTAACCCATTCCGGTTGTATAAGGCCGCGGTTAGCGGTCGAAGAAGCTTGAACGAGGGTTGAGGTCATTCCATGCGCAAGAAGGTCACCAAGGCAATTTTTCCTGTCGCCGGTCTGGGCACGCGATTTCTGCCGGCCACGAAGTCGGTGCCCAAGGAAATCATGACCCTGGTGGATCGTCCTCTCGTCCAGTACGCGATCGACGAGGCCCGCGCCGCAGGGATCAAGGAATTCATTTTCGTCACCTCGCGCGGCAAGGGGGCGCTGGAGGATTATTTCGATCATGCGCCGGCGCTCGAACAGGAGCTACGCCGGAAGAATAAGACGAAGCTTCTGGAAATTCTCAAGTCCACGAACATGGACAGCGGCGAGATCGCCTATGTCCGGCAGCACAAGGCGCTGGGCCTGGGGCATGCGGTCTGGTGCGCCCGGCGGCTGATCGCCAACGAGCCCTTTGCCGTGATCCTGCCCGATGACGTGATCGCGGCCGAAAAACCCTGCCTGCAGCAGATGGTGGAAGCCTACGAGGAAACCGGCGGCAACATCGTCGCGGCGATGGAGGTTCCGCCCGAAAAGGCCGGCGCCTACGGGGTGCTCGACGTGGCCGAGGACATGGGGCCGGTGGTGTCCGTCAAGGGCATGGTGGAAAAGCCGAAGGCGGAAGAGGCGCCGTCCAACCTCGCGGTGATCGGGCGCTATATCCTGACGCCTTCGGTCCTTCAGAACCTGAACCGGATGAAACAGGGCGCGGGCGGGGAAATCCAGCTGACGGATGCAATTGCCGCGGATATCGAGGCGGGCAACCCGGTCTTCGGATACCGCTTCCGCGGGCAGCGGTTCGACTGCGGCTCCAAGGCGGGCTTCCTTCAGGCGACGGTCGCCTTCGCGCTGGCGCGCGACGACCTGCGCGAAGAACTCTGGCAGTATCTCAACGAGATCGTGCAGGTGGACAAGGCCGCGCAATAGGCCGGATTGCGGGGGCGTTACGTGACTCATGTTCTGGTGACGGGGGGCGCGGGCTATATCGGCTCGCACGCCTGCAAGGCGCTGAAGGCGGCGGGCCATGTGCCCGTCACCTACGACAATCTGGTAACCGGCTGGGAAGACGCGGTGAAGTTCGGCCCGTTCGAGAGGGGCGATCTTCTGGATCGCGAACGGCTGGACGAGGTGTTCGCCCGCTACCGACCCGTGGCGGTGATGCATTTCGCCGCCCTCAGCCAGGTGGGCGAGGCCATGTCCGAGCCGGGCCGCTACTGGCGCAACAATGTCTGCGGGTCGCTGACCCTGATCGAGGCGGCGGTTGCGGCCGGATGCCTCGATTTCGTCTTTTCCTCGACCTGCGCGACCTATGGCGAACATGACAACGTGGTGCTGGACGAGAACACCCCGCAGGAGCCTCTCAACGCCTATGGCGCCTCGAAACGGGCGGTCGAGAACATCCTGCGCGATTTCGAGGCCGCTCATGGCCTGCGCCATGTGATATTTCGCTATTTCAACGTTGCCGGTGCCGACCCCGAGGGGGAGATCGGCGAACATCACCGCCCCGAAACCCATCTCATCCCGCTGATGCTGGATGCGATTTACGGCAAGCGCCCGGCGCTGACCGTGTTCGGGACCGACTATGACACGCCCGACGGCACCTGCATCCGCGATTACGTCCATGTCTGCGACCTGGTGGATGCGCATGTGCTGGGCCTGAAATGGCTGCAGGACGGCAAGGGAAGCCGGGTCTTCAACCTGGGCACCGGAACCGGGTTCTCGGTGATGGAGGTGATCGAGCAGTCCCGGGCCGTCACCAATCGCACGGTGCCCTTCGAGATCGGGCCGCGCCGGGCCGGGGACGCGACCAGGCTGGTCTCCGGCTCGGTCCGTGCGGAAAAGGAGTTGGGCTGGAAGCCCACCCGGTCCAATATGGGCGCCATGATCGCCGATGCCTGGAGATGGCACCAAACTGGCCACTACGACAAATAGCCCCCCGCCCGCGCGGCTTCTGGACATCACCCGGCTGATCCGCCGGGCGGGACGGGCGCCCACGGGCGTCGATCGGGTGGTGTCGGCCTATCTGCGCCACCTTGCCGCCCGGCCCGAACCCCTTTTCGCCCTGGTCCGCACGCCCGCCGGCTACGTTCTGCTGGGTCCTGAGGGGGTGGCAGGAATTGCCGCCCGCCTCGATCGGCACGTGCCCTGGGGGGCGGCGGATGCGTTGTCGCGCCTGCCGCGGGGGCGGCCCGAAGCGGTGCGCCGGGCCGAAAGCGACCTGCGCCGGCTGGCGCTGGACCGCTGCCTGCCGCCGGGCCTGCCGAAGATGCTGCGCCGGCATCTGCCGCCCGGTTTCGCCTATCTGAATGTCGGGCATTCCAACCTGACCGATCGCGTGCTGTCAGCCATCTGCCATGGCGCGAAGGGACGGGTGGCAGTGCTGATCCATGACGTGATCCCGCTGGAATTTCCCCGCCTCCAGCGCCCCGGCACGGCCGAGGCGTTCCGCGCCATGCTCAAGCGGGTACGGGCGCACGCGCATCTGGTCATCTACAATACCGCCGACACGCGTCGCCGGGCCGAAGCATGGATGCGCCGCTGGGGGCCGCCGCCGCCGGCTGTCGTGGCGCATCTGGGCGTCACCGTGGCGGAACCGGGAAAACTGCCCGGCGGGTTCGACCCGGCAAGGCCGTGGTTCGTCACGGTCGGCACGATCGAGCCGCGCAAGGGCCATGATCTGCTGCTTGACATCTGGGACGAAATGCAGCGCGAGCTTGGCCCCGACACGCCGCAACTGCTCATCTGCGGGGCGCGGGGGTGGATGAACGAGGCGGTTTTCGCCCGCCTCGATCGGCTGGGCCCGGACAGTCCCGTGCGCGAGATGCCGGGTCTTTCGGACCCGCAGGTCGCGGCGCTGATCCGGGGTGCGCGGGCGCTGCTGCACCCCAGCCGCGCCGAAGGGTTCGGGCTGCCTCCGGTCGAGGCGGCGGCCCTGGGAACGCCGGTCATCTGCTCGGATCTTCCGGCCATCCGCGAGGTGCTGGGTGACATGCCTGTTTACGTGCCGGCAACGGATCGGTATCAATTTGGAAAAGAGATCGAAAACATGAGGCAGCAACAGGAGAGACCGGCAATCGCAAGGGGGAAGTTCGCTCCGCCAGACTGGGCAGATCACTTCAACGTTGTCTTGAAGCTCACCTGACGCGCCGACGCGCGCCGGGCGACACGGGACGAAGGGGCACGAAAACGTGGGCGTATGGCAGTCATACCGCCTGAGGCTCCAGCGCAAGCGCTGGAAGATCCGCGCGTTTCGCAAACGCCGCGAACTGAAGCTTGTTGCCGATCGAAGCGGGCAGATCCGGCCCGATGACATTCTGCTGTTCTGCACCCAGCGCAACGAAAAGATCCGCCTGCCCTATTTCCTGCGCTACTACCGCGACCTCGGCGTCAATCATTTCTTTTTCGTGGACAATGACAGCACGGACGGATCTCTGGACTATCTGGCGAAACAGCCGGATGTTTCGGTCTGGCATACCCGTGCCAGCTACAGGCGGGCGCGCTTCGGGGTCGATTGGCTGAACTGGCTGCAACGGAAATTCGCGCATGGTCACTGGACGCTGACCGTGGATCCCGACGAATTCCTGATCTACCCGTTCTGCGACACCCGCCCGCTGCGTGCGCTGACCGACTGGCTGGACGCCTCCTCCATCAAGTCGTTCCCGGCGATGCTGCTGGACATGTATCCCAAGGGCCGGATCGACGAACAGCCCTACGAGGCCGGGCAGAACCCGATCGAGATTGCCTGCTGGTTCGACAGCGGCAACTACACGATCAAGCGGAACAAGCGGTTCGGAAACCTCTGGATCCAGGGCGGGCCGCGCAGCCGGGTCTTCTTTCCCGACAGGCCGGAGAAGGCTCCGGCGCTGAACAAGATCCCGCTGGTCAAGTGGAACCGCGCCTATACCTATGTCAGTTCGACACACATGCTGCTGCCGCGGGGGCTGAATCTCGTCTATGACGAATGGGGCGGGGAAAAGGCCAGCGGCATCCTGCTTCACGCCAAGTTCCTTGACACCTTCACCGCCAAGGCCGCGGAAGAGCTGAACCGCCGGCAGCACTATGCGGCCTCGGTCGAATACAGGGCCTATGCCGAGAAGCTGAAGGACAACCCCGATCTGTGGTGCAAGTGGTCCGAGAAGTACATCAACTGGCGGCAGCTTGAGATACTGGGGCTGATGTCCAAGGGGAACTGGGCATGACGCGGCGGGACGACAGCTTCATGTCGGTGGGCATCATCATGCTGGTGCATACCGCGCTGGACCGGGCCGAGCAGGTCGCCCGGCACTGGACGGCGGCGGGCTGCCCGGTGGTGATCCATGTGGATCGCAAGGTGCCCCGCAAGGTCTTCGCCGAATTTCGCGAGGCCATCTCGGACGATCCGCTGATCCATTTCTGCCGCCGTCACGGCTGCGAATGGGGCACATGGGGCATCGTCGCGGCAACGCAGTCGGCGGCGGAACTGATGCTTGCCCGCTTTCCCGAGGTGCGGCATGTCTATCTGGCCTCGGGCTCCTGCCTGCCGCTGCGCCCCGTGCAGGAGCTGATCGACTACCTTGCCGCGCGGCCCAGGACCGATTTCATCGAAAGCGCAACCACCGCCGATGTTCCCTGGACGGTGGGCGGGCTGGACGAGGAACGCTTTACCCTGCGGTTTCCGTTTTCGTGGAAGAAGCACCGCTACCTGTTCGACAGATATGTCGAACTGCAGCGGCGGCTGCGGGTTCGGCGCCGGATCCCCAACGGCATCGTACCGCATATGGGCAGCCAGTGGTGGTGCCTGACCCGGCGCACGCTTTCGGCCATCCTGACCGATCCCGACCGGCCGCTCTACGACCGCTATTTCCGGCGCGTCTGGATCCCCGACGAAAGCTATTTCCAGACGCTTGCCCGGCTGTATTCCGAGAAGATCGAGAGCCGCTCGCTGACCCTTTCCAAGTTCGATTTCCAGGGCAAGCCGCACATCTTCTACGACGACCACCTGCAGCTTCTGCGGCGCTCGGACTGTTTCGTTGCGCGCAAGATCTGGCCGCGGGCCGAACGGCTCTACCAGGCCTTCCTCGGCGACGGCGCCGCCGACATGAAGCGGACCGAGCCCAACCCCGGCAAGGTGGACCGCATCTTCGCCAAGGCGGTCGAGCGCCGCACCCGCGGCCGCCCGGGCCTGTACATGCAAAGCCGCTTTCCGAATTTCGGCTGGGAAAACGGCCTGACCTCAAGCCCCTATTCGGTGTTCGAGGGCTTTGCCGAACTGTTCGAGGATTTCGAGACCTGGCTGGCACGGACCACCGGCGCGCGCGTGCACGGGCATCTCTACGCCCCCGAACGGGTCGAATTCGCCGGCGGCGAAACCATGATGAACGGCGCATTGTGCGACAGCGCGAAAACGCGCGACTACAACCCGCAGGCCTTTCTGACCAGCTTGATCTGGAACACCAGGGGCGAGCGGCAGTGCTTTCAGTTCGGCCCGCGCGACAATCAGAAGATCGGTCCCTTCTTCGCCCGTGATCCCAATGCACAGATTTCGGTCATCACCGGCGCCTGGGCGGTGCCTCTGTTCAAGTCGAACCGCAATTTCGCCGATCTGAGAAAACTGGCCGCGAAGCTTCAGAAGATCGAGGCCGACCATCTCGACGTGCTGCGCAACCAGTGGTCGAAGGCGCGTATCCGCATCTGGACCATGGCGGAATTCGTCGAAGCCCCGATGGAGCCGATCCAGACCATCATCGACGAGATCGCCCCGGCCAGCCAGCGGCGGCTGACCGAGGCGCCGAAGATGGTCAACCTTTCCGGTTTCGGGCAGTTTCTCCAGAATCTGAAGAACCAGGGAATGCACCCCTACCTGATGGGAGACTTCCCGATCACGCATGACAACCCGAGCGACCGCCGCCCGGTGCGTCGGCCATATCTCGTGCGGTAGGAGGCGGGCAGCATGACCACCCCCTTCGACTACTTCATCATGTTCGCCGAGATGCGGACCGGCTCCAACTTTCTGGAGACGAACCTGAACGCGCTGGGCGACGTGACCTGCCATGGCGAGGCCTTCAACCCGCATTTCATCGGCTATCCCAACCGCGAGGACATTCTGGGAATCACCCGCGGCGAACGTGACGCCGATCCGGTGAAGCTGATCGAAGCCATCCGTTCCCAGCCCGGCAAGCTGGGCGGGTTCCGCTATTTCCACGACCACGACCCGCGGGTACTGGATATCGCCCTGGACGATCCGCGCTGCGCCAAGATCATCCTCACACGCAATCCGCTGGACAGCTATGTTTCGTGGAAGATCGCGCAGGCCACGGGGCAGTGGAAGCTGACCAACGTGAAGCGCCGGAAAGAGGCGAAGGCGCGCTTCGATGCCGCCGAGTTCGCCGCCCATGTCGAGGCCCTGCAGGATTTTCAGGTGCTGATCCTGAACCGGTTGCAGAAGAGCGGGCAGACCGCCTTCTACATCGCCTACGAGGATCTCCAGGACGTCGGGGTGATGAACGGGCTGGCGCAGTGGCTGGGCGTGCGCGGCCGGCTGGAGGCACTGGATCAAAGCCTGAAACGCCAGAACCCCAGCCCGGTCGTCGCCAAGGTTTCGAACCCCGACGAGATGATGGCCGCCCTGTCCGGCCTGGACCGTTTCAACCTGACGCGAACGCCGAATTTCGAACCCCGCCGCGGTCCGGCGGTGCCTTCCTACGTGGCCGCTGCCGAAACGCCGGTTCTGTTCATGCCGATGCCGGGCGGGCCCGGCGCGCAGGTGCGGGCATGGCTGGCAGCGCTCGATTCCGTGGACGAGGGCGACCTGCCCGGCCGGATGACCCAGAAACAGCTGCGCCAGTGGAAACGCGCCCATCCCGGGCACCGCAGCTTCACCGTTCTGCGTCATCCCGTCGCCCGCGCCCATTCGGTGTTCTGCGAACGGATCCTGTCCACCGGGCCGGGCAGCTTCACCCGCATTCGCGAAACCCTGCGCCGCCAGTTCCGCCTGCCGATCCCCGGGGAAGCGCCGGGCGAGGATTACACGCCCGAAGCGCACCGCGCCGCCTTTGTCGCCTTTCTCGATTTCGCGCGGGCCAGCATGGCCGGGCAGACCTCGATCCGGGTTGACCCGGAATGGTGTACGCAGGCGCAGGCGCTTTCGAATTTCGGCGACTTCCTGCCCCCCGACTTCGTCCTGCGCGAGGCGGAGCTGCACGACTTTCTGCCCGACCTCGCGCGGCGCCTGGGCCATGACGACCCGCCCGCGCCGCTGCCCGCCCCGCCGGAGAAACCGGTGGCACTGGCCGAGATCTACGACGAGGCGCTGGAGGCGAAGGTCGCCGAGATCTATCACCGTGACTATCTGATGTTCGGTTTCACCGCGTGGGACGACACGCCCGTGGGCGCGTGAGAAGAACCCCGGCCCATCGGGCCGGGGTCCGTTTCCGTCATCTCGGGAAATGCCGCGCGGCGCCGTTCTACGCCGCCTGAACCGGTTGCGGCGCGGTCAGCAGCGCGTGCAGCTTGGCGGGATCGGCATTCGCGCGCAGCTTTGCACACATGGCCGGATCGCGCAGCGTCCGGGAGACCAGTGCAAGGGCCTTGAGATGCTCCACCCCCGCATCTTCGGGCGCGAACAGCGCGAAGGCGATGTCCACCGGCTGCCGGTCCACCGCGCCGAAATCGATCGGCTTTTCCAGCAGAAGAAACACGCCGGCCACGCGGTCAAGGCCGGGCATGTGCGCATGCGGAAGCGCGACCCCGTGGCCGACACCCGTCGGCCCGAGGCTTTCCCGCTCCAGCAGCGCATCGACCGTTTCCTGGGAGTCGAGGCCATAGGCGCCCTCGGCCAGATCCCCGATCTCCTGGAACAGCCGCTTCTTGCTGGATGCGGCGGACAATACCTTGACCGCCTCGGGCTTGAGGATGTTGGAAAGTTCCATCGGTGCGTGCTCCGTTCTGGCCCGTCACAAGGTGGCGGGCGTCAGTCCCGGATCCTCAGGGATCGATCCACCCGATATTGCCGTCGTCGCGTCGATAGACGACATTGAGTTCGTTCTTGCCTTCGTTGCGGAAAACCAGCACGGGGGCCCCGGAAAGTTCCATCTGCATGACCGCTTCGCCCACCGACAGGGACGGAATCGTTGTTTCCATCTCGGCAACGATGATCGGCTGCAGGGTTTCGGGTTCCTCTTCCTCGTGCGATTCGTCCGCGGCGAGGATGTACGAGGACGCGCCGAAAAGTTCAACCGGCTCGGTCCGTGTCCGGTGATGGTCCTTCAGGCGGCGTTTGTAGCGCCGCAGCTGCTTTTCCATCTTGTTGCAGCACGCATCGAACGCAGCATAGATTTCATCGGCCGAGGCCTTGGCCTGCGCGGTCAGACCGGTCGAGAGATGGACCGTGGCCTCGCATACATATTCATGCGCCGAACGGGAAAAGACGACATTCGCGTCTGTCGGACGCTCGGCGTATTTCTTCACCACCATGTTCAGCTCCGTCTGCACGTGTTCCTGAAGGGCGGTGCCGATGTCGATCTGTTTTCCGCTGATTTGGTAACGCATGTGATCTCCTTCGCGATTCGCACCCGTCCTGTCGCCGGCGGGCCGGCAGGTCGTCAGGTCCGGGTGTCGGGAAATGGCCGCGTGTCAGGTTGTATTCGATCCTCGCCTTCGCGGAAGGCCTGACCCCGTACTGCAACAACCTGCATTCTAGCCATGCCTCCATTCAGGCGCGGACGGCCCGAAGAGTCAACGCATGACGACAAGTTTTCGGCAAAATCCGCCGCACCGGCGGCAACGCGCCGCAATGCGTATCAGGAAATGCGGAAATTCTCGCCAAGATAGACGCGGCGCACGTTCTCGTTGTCCACGACTTCTTCCGGGGTGCCCGACATCAGCACCTGACCATCATGCAGGATATAGGCGCGGTCCACGATCTCGAGCGTTTCGCGCACGTTGTGGTCGGTGATCAGCACGCCGATGCCGCGCGTCCTGAGGTCGCCGACAAGATGCCGGATGTCCCCGACCGAGATCGGATCGACACCGGCAAAGGGTTCGTCCAGAAGCAGGTATTTCGGTTCGGCGGCCAGGCAGCGGGCGATCTCCACCCGCCGGCGTTCGCCACCCGACAGGGCAAGGGCAGGGGCGCGGCGCAGATGTTCGATCGAAAATTCCGAAAGCAGCTCTTCGAGCCGTTCGCGCCGCTTGTGCCGGTCCCTCTGGGTGATGTCGAGGACCGCGGCGATATTGTCCTCGACGCTGAGCCCGCGAAAGATCGACATTTCCTGCGGCAGGTAGCCGATCCCCAGCCGCGCCCGGCGGTACATCGGCAGGGTGGTGACGTTCTGCCCGTCGATCGTGACGCGGCCGGCCTCGGGAAAGACGAGGCCGGCGACCGCGTAGAACGTCGTCGTCTTGCCCGACCCGTTCGGCCCCAGCAGTGCCACCACCTCGCCCCGGTTCAGCGTCATGGACACGTCGCGGATCACGGTCCGTCGCCGGTAGGACTTGCGCAGCTTGTCCATTCGCAGCCCGGCCGAGCCCTCGGCGACGGTCAGTTCCGGGGCTCGTGCCATCAGTCGCCTTCCGGCTTGATGATGGTCTTGACGCCGCCGGTCATGTTGGCGGTGCCATCGGTCAGGTTGACCGTCATGCGCTCCGATGTCAGCGCGTTCGGCCCCTGCGTCAGCAGGACGTTTCCGGTCATGACGATGACGCCGGAGGCAACCGTGTATTCGGCCCGGTCCGAACGGGCCGCATCGGGTCCGTTGACCAGAACCACGTCGCCGGTTGCGACCAGCCGCTCGATCCCGTTCCCTTCTTCGACATAGATCACCAGCACCTTGTCGGCAGACAGGCGCATCTCGCCCTGTCCCACCACGACGCCGCCCGAAAACAGCGCCGTGCCGTCGGCCTGGTTGACATCCAGCTGCTCGGAGGTGATCTCGACCGGCAGGGTCGGATCCGCCTTGAGGGTTCCGAACGCGACGCGGGTTCCCTCGGCGCGCAAGGCTGTCGCGCCCAGGATCACGAGCATCGTCAGAATGGCGGCGCGCAGTCGGATCACGGTCTAGTCTTTCGTCTTTGCCGGGTCGTATATCAGCTTGACGCCATTCTTGAAAAGCATGTGCAGCGGGTCACCCCTCTTTTTCGCCGCATATTCCATCTTTCCGGCCTCCAGATCGCCCATCGGCCCGGTGGCGCGGACCGGGCCGGGGGTTTCGCCGGCGACGATGTCGATGCGCGCGTCCAGCTGTTCGGTCCAGACCCTGATACCGGTCGAGGAGACGATCTTCACGTTGCCGGCGAATCGCGCCCGGTCCTGCCCGGGGCTGACCGACACCCTGTCGGCTTCCAGTTGCAGGCGCACGCCGTCGGCCATCACGATCCGGCCCGAGACGCCCTCGGCCTCGGAGGGTTCGTCCGGTCCCCCGGGGTGAAGCAGCTCGGCCCGCACGACGATATCCCCGCCATCCGTCGTCGTGCCCGAGAAATAGGGCCGGGTGATCTGCCGGCTTTCGACACGCTCGGCCACGTCCCTCTCGGAAAAGGGGATGGTCGCGGTGGGGACGACGCTGCGCGACAGCAGGAACAGCGTCGACAGTATCCCCAGCGCCGCAAGCGGCAGCAGCACCTTCAGCAGGGCGACCATGCGGGAGTAGCGATCCACCGCGCCCCGTGCCTCCCTCAGCCCAGACCGGCCCGCAGGCAGTCATGGATATGCAGAAGGCCCAGCGGCCGGGGCGGTCCGTCCTCGGGGGTGACGAACAGGCAGGTGATCTTGCGCCGGTTCATCAGCGCCACCGCCTCTTCGGCCAGGGCGTCGGGGCCGATCGTGGCCGGGTCCGGGGTCATCACGTCGGCGGCGGAAAGCTCCAGCAGCCCGGCCATGTGCCGGCGCAGGTCGCCATCGGTGATGACTCCGGCCAGAGCGCCATCGTCGCCGACCACCCCGGCCACGCCGAAGCCCTTGCGGCTGATCTCGATCAGGGTGTCGCCCATCGGCGTATCGGGGTGCACCACGGGCAGGGCCTCGCCCGCGTGCATCAGATCGCGGACCTTGCTCAGCCGCGCGCCCAGCTTGCCGCCCGGGTGGAAGTCGCGGAAATTCTCGGGGGTGAAGCGGCGATGTTCCATCAGCGCGATCGCCAGCGCATCGCCCAGCGCCAGGGTCATCGTCGTCGAGGTCGTCGGCACGATGCCGTTGCCGCAGGCCTCTTCCGCCCGCGGCAGCACCAGCGCCACGTCGGATTGCCGCAACAGCGTCGAGTCGGCCCGCGCCGCCACCCCGATCAGGGGAATGCCGAACCGGCGGGTATGGGCCACGATGTCGGCCAGTTCGGGCGTCTCGCCGGAATTGGACAGCACCAGCGCCACGTCGCCGCGCGCAACCATGCCCAGATCGCCATGGCTGGCCTCGGCCGGATGTACGAATTGCGCCGGGGTGCCGGTGCTGGCCAGCGTCGCCGCGATCTTGCGGGCGATATGGCCGGACTTGCCCATGCCGCTGACGATCACCCGCCCCCGCGCATTCAGAAGCAGCTCGACCGCGCGGTCGAAATCGCCGTTCAGCCCCTCGGCCAGCTGCGTCAGCGCGGCGGCCTCGATGCGGATGACCCGGCGGGCGATATCCTGGTAACTGCCGGTCATGAGTGGGCGAAGATGTCCGTGTCGGGCCAGCCTTCGAGATCGAGCAGCGCCCGCGTGGGCAGGAAGTCGAAACAGGCCTGCGCCAGTTCGGCCCGCCCCTCGCGCGCCAGCCTCCGGTCGAGCTCCTCGCGCAGCCGGTGCAGGTAGAGGACATCCGACGCCGCATAGTCGAGCTGCGCCTGGCTCAGCGTCTCGGCGCCCCAGTCGCTCATCTGCTGCTGTTTCGAGATGTCGATGCCCAGCAGTTCCTGGGTCAGGTTCTTCAGCCCGTGCCGGTCGGTATAGGTACGCACCAGGCGGCTGGCGATCTTGGTGCAGTAGACCGGCGCGGCAAGCGTGCCGAAGGCGTGATACAGCGCGGCGATGTCGAACCGCCCGAAATGGAACAGCTTGAGCACCTCGGGGTTTTCCAGCATCGCGCAGAGATTGGGGGCGCTGGCCTGGCCCCTGTCGATCTGCACGATATGGGCATCGCCGTCGCCGCCCGACATCTGCACCACGCACAGCCGGTCGCGATGCGGGTTGAGCCCCATGGTTTCGCAGTCGATGGCGAC
>JALTNO010000222.1 GCA_027000645.1 Paracoccaceae bacterium
GCCCCCCGGTGGAGTGCTTGTCGATCACCGGCCCCGGCAGCCCGCCGTCGCGGTCCCAGCGCAGAACCTCGCCCGAATCGCGCATCGCCAGCGTCAGCGCGGTGCGCCCGGCCCGATCCAGCCCGCCCATGCAGACGGCCATGGCGAAGGCGCCGGCCTGGGCGTCGCTGACGGAGCCATCGGCAAGGCCGCGCGCGAACCAGCGCAGCTCGTCCGGCGACGGGTTCTCTCGGCGGCGAAGCCGGGCGATGATGCTGCGCGCGTCCACGCCCTCAGACCTCGAAATGATCGGCGCCGAAAGCGCCGGGCAGAAGCTCGCCCATGGTCGCCACCCGTTGCGCGCCCCGGGTGGTGGCCATTGTCACCCGCACGTCCGGGCGGGCGAATTCGGCGATCCGCTGCCGGCAACCGCCGCAGGGCGACACCGGAACCGGCGAATCGGCCACCACGTAGATTTCGGCGATTTCGCGTTCCCCCGCCGCCACCATCGCCGCGATGGCGCCGGCCTCGGCACAGGTGCCCTCGGGGTAGGAGACGTTCTCGACATTGCAGCCGGCATAGACATTGCCCGAAGCAGTGCGCAGCGCCGCCCCCACCCTGAACCCCGAATACGGGGCATGGGCGTTGCGCCGGACCGCAAGGGCGGCCTGTTTCAGATCGCTCATGGGTGCACCTCGGTTGCAAAGCGCCCCGGCAGGGTCACCTCGAGGATCTCCACATCCTTCGAGGGAGCCGGCAGCCGTGTGCGCATTCCCGGCCGGATCACCACGGCAACCCCCGCCGCCAGCCGGCACGGATCGCGCCCCTTCCTGCCCGGATTCGCAGCCCGTGGCCGGAAAACACCGCGATGCGCGGATCGCAGGCCCGGCAGATCATGTCCGTCCGCATCCCCGACGTGCCGGTGAAGAAGGGGATGTCGTCGCGCAGCTCCTGCGTGGGCAGACGGATTTCGGCAATGGTCTCTGGCATGGATTCCGTTCTCCTGGCCCGCGAGAGTGGCCGCAGCGGCGCGGATTTGCAAGGCGGGAAAGCCGCCCCCCGCATCGGCCCGCGAAATCGGCGGTTCCCCCTGTCCGGAATATAGTTTAATGCTAAACTACATTTCCCAGGAAAGACCCGACCATGTCCGAGAAAGAAACCCTGCGCCAGGCAGCCCTGTTCTATCACGAGCATCCCAAGCCCGGAAAGCTGGAGATCCGCGCCACCAAGCCGCTGGCCAACGGCCGCGACCTCTCCCGCGCCTACAGCCCCGGCGTGGCCGAGGCCTGCAACGAGATCCGCGCCAATCCGGCCGACGCGGTGCGCTATACCGCCAGGGGCAACCTTGTCGCGGTGGTGACCAACGGCACCGCCGTGCTGGGGCTGGGCGATATCGGCGCACTGGCCTCCAAGCCGGTGATGGAGGGCAAGGCGGTCCTGTTCAAGAAATTTGCCAATATCGACTGTTTCGACATCGAGCTGGACGAATCCGATCCCGAGCGTCTGGCCGAGATCGTCTGCGCGCTCGAACCCACCTTCGGCGCGATCAACCTCGAGGACATCAAGGCCCCCGACTGCTTCATCGTCGAGAAGATCTGCCGCGAGCGGATGAACATCCCCGTCTTTCACGACGATCAGCACGGCACCGCCATCGTGGTGGGGGCTGCGGCCAGGAACGCGCTGCACGTGGTGGGCAAGGAGTTCGACGAGATCAAGGTCGTCTCCACCGGAGGCGGCGCGGCCGGGATCGCCTGCCTCAACATGCTGCTGAAGCTGGGCGTGCGGCGGGAAAACATCTGGCTGTGCGACATTCACGGGCTGGTCTACGAGGGCCGCGAAGTGGACATGAACCCGCACAAGGCGGCCTTTGCGCAAAAGTCCGATCTGCGCACGCTGGATCAGGTGATCGAGGGCGCCGATCTGTTCCTCGGCCTGTCCGGGCCGAACGTGCTGACCCCGGAAATGGTGGCGAAGATGGCCGACCGGCCGATCATCTTCGCGCTGGCCAACCCCACGCCCGAAATCCTGCCGGAAGAGGCCCGCAAGGTCGCCCCGGACGCGATCATCGCCACAGGGCGCAGCGACTATCCCAACCAGGTCAACAACGTGCTGTGCTTTCCCTTCATCTTCCGCGGGGCGCTGGACGTGGGCGCCACCGAGATCAACGACGCCATGGCGCTGGCCTGCATCGAGGGCATCGCGGAACTGGCCCGCGCCACCACCAGCGCCGAGGCCGCCGCCGCCTATCGGGGCGAGCCGATGACCTTCGGTCCCGACTACCTGATACCCAAGCCCTTCGATCCGCGGCTGGTGGCGGTGGTGTCGTCGGCGGTGGCGCGGGCGGCGATGGAAAGCGGCGTGGCCACGCGGCCGATCGCCGAGCTCGACGAATACCGCGCCCGGCTGAACCAGGGGGTTTTCCGCTCGGCCCTGCTGATGCGCCCGGTGTTCGAGGCCGCCCGGGCCGCCTCGCGCCGGATCGTCTTTGCCGAGGGCGAGAACGAGCAGGTCCTGCGCGCCACCCAGGCAATCCTGGAAGAGACCACCGAGACCCCGATCCTGATCGGGCGCCCCGAGGTGATCGAACGCCGCTGCGAGCGCTACGGCCTGCAGATCCGGCCGGGGCGGGATTTCGAGCTGGTGAACCCGGAAAACGACCCGCGCTACTACGACTACTGGACCAGCTATCACGAGATCATGCAGCGCCGCGGTGTCACCCCCGACATCGCCAAGGCGGTCCTGCGCACCAACACCACCGCCATCGGCGCCGTGGCCGTCCATCGCGGCGAAGCCGACAGCCTGATCTGCGGGACCTTCGGCGAATACCGCTGGCATCTGAAATACGTCACCCAGGTTCTGGGCACCGACCGGCTGCGCCCGCACGGGGCGCTGTCGCTGATGATCCTCGAGGACGGGCCGCTGTTCATCGCCGACACCCATGTGCATGAAGAGCCCACGCCCGAACAGCTGGCGGAAATCGCCATCGGCGCGGCCCGCCATGTGCGCCGCTTCGGGATCGAGCCGGCGATCGCCATGTGCTCGCAGTCGCAGTTCGGCAACCACGAGGGCGGCACCGGCAAGCGGATGCGCGAGGCCCTGGCCATTCTCGACAGCGCGCCGCGCGATTTCGTCTACGAGGGCGAGATGCAGATCGACGTTGCGCTGGATCCGGCGCTGCGCAGGCGGATCTTTCCCAACAGCCGGATGGAGGGGCCGGCCAATGTACTGATCTTTGCCCATGCGGATGCGGCCAGCGGGGTGCGCAACATCCTGAAGATGCGCGCCGGCGGGCTGGCGGTGGGGCCGATCCTGATGGGGATGGGGAACCGGGCCCATATCGTCACCCCCTCGATCACGGCGCGGGGGCTTTTGAACATGGCCGCCATTGCCGGGACCCCGGTGGCGCAGTACGGCTGAGCCGGCGGGCCGTGCGGAGGGGGCTCTGCCCCCTCTGGCGTGCGGGCACGCCATTCACCCCCGGAGTATTTCCGGCAAGATGAAGGGGCTGCCGGCGGCAGAGTTTGCAAAGTCGCAACGATTTTGATGGTCAGCTTCCGCCGAAGCCAGGTTTGCAAAGATTTGCAATCTCCAGAATGGGGGAGATGCAAAATTTTCGCGATAATCTGACGCGACGTCCGTCAACGGGCTTGCCCGAACCGCACGGCTTCTCCTAACACCGTGCCAACGTAGCTGGAGGAGCATGCCGTGGCATACAAGGACGTCTATGAAGCCTGGAAATCGGATCCGGAAGGGTTCTGGATGGAGGCGGCTCAGGCCATCGACTGGGTCGTACCTCCGTCAAGGGCACTGTTCGACGAGAACGCCCCGATCTACGAGTGGTTCGCTGACGCCAGGGTCAACACCTGCTGGAACGCGGTGGACCGCCACGTGGAGGCCGGGCGCGGCCCCCAGTACGCGATCATCTATGACAGTCCGATCACCGGGCGGGTACACAAGATCACCTATTCGGAGCTGCGCAACCGCGTCGCCACGCTGGCCGGCGCCCTACGCGCCAAGGGCGTGGAAAAGGGCGACCGCGTGATCATCTACATGCCGATGGTCCCCGAGGCGCTCGAGGCGATGCTGGCCTGCGCGCGCCTGGGCGCGATCCACTCGGTCGTGTTCGGCGGGTTCGCCTCGAACGAACTTGCGGTACGGATCGACGATGCCAAGCCGAAGGCGATTCTCGCGGCCTCCTGCGGGATCGAGCCGGGGCGCATCGTCCATTACAAGCCGCTTCTCGACGAAGCCATCGAGATGGCCGAGCACAAGCCGGAATTCTGCGTCATCCTGCAGCGCGAGGAAGAGGTCGCCAGGATGATCGAGGGCCGCGATTTCGGCTGGCACAGCTTCCAGTACGGGGCGACGCCGGCCGAATGCGTCCCCGTGGAGGGCAACCACCCCTCCTACATCCTCTATA
>JALTNO010000223.1 GCA_027000645.1 Paracoccaceae bacterium
CTCTCTTGCGCCCTCACCCGTGCCCGATCCGACATGAAACTTGCGGCGCGAATGTGGCGCGGATCCGGCGAGGGGACCGGATCGTGCCACATTCCGCGTCATCGGCGAAAACCCGCCTTCTTCCCCGTCGCGCCGGTCGCGCAGGCTCCCGGTTCGGCATCTTGTGGTGCGCTGGCGCACAGAACCTGTTGGTTCGCTGGAATTGTGCGCTTTTCGAAAGGGATTATTCTGATCCCCGGGAAACGCAACAAGGAAGGGAACCACCGAAATGGACAACTTCAAGGATACCGGACTTCTGGCCGCCCGCATTCTGCTCGCGGTCCTGTTCATCGTCGCCGGGCTGGGCAAGCTGGGCAACGTGCAGGGCTTTGCCGCCTACATGGCCTCGGGCGGAGTGCCGGCCTTCCTGGCCTGGCCGGTGATCGCCTTCGAACTGCTCGGCGGTCTGGCGCTTGCGCTTGGCTGGCGAACCGTCTGGGTCGCGCTGGCGCTTGGCGCGTTCAGCCTTGCGACGGCCGTGCTCTACCACCTCGATCCGGCGGATCAGATGCAGATGACGATCTTCTTCAAGAATCTCGGCCTTGCCGGGGGTTATCTGGCGCTGGCGCTGAGCGGGCCGGGGCGGTATTCGCTTGATGCTCGCGGCGGGCGATCCGGGCAGGGCGTGACCGCCTGACACGCGCCCGCAAAACGGAAATACGGCCCGTCGCGCAGATCGTGGCGGGCCGCTTCGCATCGCCGCTTTCGCCGGTCACAACCCGTAGAGCGCCCCGAATTTCCCTTCCAGGTAGTCCAGAAGCGGCGCCTCGTACGGGGCCATGCCGCACGCCTTTTCGATCGTCTCGCGCGGCTCGTACAGCTTGCCGAAGCGCTGCAGGTTCTCGCGCAGCCACCCGGTTGCGCCCGACAGGTCCCCGGCGGCAAGCTGGTCGTCGAGATCGGGCACCGCCCGGCGCAGGGCATCGTGGAGACAACCGGCATAGACATTGCCCAGCGCATAGGTCGGAAAATAGCCGAACAGCCCCACCGACCAGTGCACGTCCTGAAGGCAGCCGTTGGACGGCCTGTCCACCTCATAGCCGAAATCAGTCCTGAACCTGTCGTTCCAGGCGGTTTCCAGATCGGCGACCTCAAGATCGCCCGCCATCAATGCGCGCTCCAGGTCGAAGCGCAGGAAGATGTGCAGGTTGTACTGCACCTCGTCGGCCTCGGTGCGGATATAGCCCTTGCGCACCCGGTTCACCGCCGCATGGAAGGCGTCGGCATCGCGGGGGCCGATATTGCCGAACGCTTCGCGCATCTGCCCGAACAGCCAGCCGGTGAAGGCCCGCGACCTCCCCAGCTGGTTTTCGTAGATGCGGCTCTGGCTTTCATGCACGCCCATGGACGCGCCCTGGCCCAGCGGGGTCAGCGCCAGGGACGGATCGACATTCTGTTCATAGGCCGCATGGCCGGTTTCGTGGATGGTGGAATAGATGCAGTTGAACGGGTCGGCCGGGTCGGTGCGGGTGGTGATGCGCACATCCGCCCCGCTGCCGGAGCTGAACGGATGCACCGCCTTGTCCAGCCGGCCGCGGTTCATGTCATAGCCGAACGCCCGCGCCAGCCGGCGCGCCAGCCGCATCTGCGCCTGTTCGTCGAACTGCCCCGACAGGCCGGCCGGTTCGGGGCGCGCCAAGATCTCGGCCCGCAACGCCACCAGTCGCGGCCGCATGGCGTCGAAAAGCCCGGCCACCGCCGCGCCGGTCATGCCGGGTTCGTAATCCTGCAGCAGCGCATCATAGATGTCGCCACCCTGCGCCAGCGCCGCGCCTTCCTCGCGCTTGAGCGTGACCACCTCTTCCAGCACCGGGCGGAAGGCGGGGAAGTCCTCCTCGGCGCGGGCGCGCGCCCATTTCCCCTGCGCCTCGGAGGTCACCTGCGCGATGCGGCTGGCCAGGTCGGCGGGCACCTTGTTCGCCCGCTCCCACGCCCGGCGGACCTCGCGCAGCTGGGCGGCGCCGGCGGCGTCGGGGGGCTCGGCCGTCTCCAGCCATTCGCCGATCCGCGGATCCGACCGCCGCGCGTGCAGCACCGCTTCGATGGCGGCCATCTCCTCGCCCCGCTGGGCGGCGGCGCCGCGCGGCATCACCGTCTCCTGATCCCAGCCCAGCCGTCCGGCGATCTGCGCCAGCGCCTCGGTCCGGCGCTGGAATTCCATCAGCGCGTCGAAGGCATTCATGCGCGCGCCTTCCGGATCGACGAGACCACCGGATAGAGGGTCTGGAACCGCGCCCGCAGGATCAGCACCCAGACCGCCACCGCCATCAGCTGATGCACGATCGCGATCTGCAGCGGCGCCGCATAAAGCACCGTGACGATGCCCAGCGCCACCTGCACCGCCAGTGCCGCCAGCGCCGCCGAAAAGGCCAGGCGCGTCGCCGCATGGGCCGAACGCCGCCCCGCCAGCCACGCATATATTCCCCAGCCCAGCAGCGCATAGCCGGTCATCCGGTGCATGAACTGCACCAGCGAGGCGGTCTCGAAGAAGTTGCGCCAAATCGGAGTGATCTCGAACGGCTCGGGCGGCAGGAACTGCCCGGCCATCCACGGCCAGTCGGTATAGGTGCGGCCGGCGTCGATCCCGGCAACCAGCGCGCCGAGGATCACCTGCAGAAAGGCGAAATGCATCCATCCCGTCGCCACCCGGGAAAGCCGCTCTTCCTTCGCCCGGCGCGCCTGCAGCAGGTCGCGTTCGCTCCGGCCCAGCAGAAACACGTACCACGCGATGACGCCGAGAATGATGAATGCCAGCGCCAGGTGAATGGCCAGCCGGTAGGATGCGACCGAGGTCATTCCCTCGCCCTGGGTCACCCCCGACGACACCATCCACCAGCCCACCGCGCCCTGAAGCCCGCCCAGCAGGCCGGGCACCAGCATCCGCCCGGTCCAGCCGGGGGGGATCTTCCGGGCCAGAAGAAAGCCGAAGAATCCCGCCGCCCAGACCAGCCCGACCAGCCGGCCCAGCTGACGATGGGTCCATTCCCACCAGTAGATCTCCTTGAAATCCGAAAGCTGCATCCAGCTGTTTTCAAGGCGGAACTGGTCGATCTGCTTGTAGCGGTCGAACTCGGCCTGCCAGTCGGCCTCGTTCATCGGCGGCAGGGCGCCGGTGACGGGGCGCCATTCGGTGATCGACAGGCCGCTCTCGGTCAGCCGGGTCAACCCGCCCAGCGCGATCATCGCCGCCACCATCACGAACAGAAGCACCAGCCAGATCCGCACGCCACGCCGCGCGCCACCGCGCCCGCTGTCGATCAGACCCGGCCGTGCCCCCTGCGCCGCGTCGCCGGTTTCGGAAACTTCCTCGAAGATGCTGCGTTTTCCGCTCATCTGCCCCTCGCTCATCGCTGTTCGCCGCAGGCTAGGCGGGCCGCCGGCCCCCGTCCAGACCCAATGCCGTCCAGACCCAATGCCGTCCAGACCCGATCCCGTCCTGCCTCAATCCCGTCCTGCCTCTCCCCCGCGCTCCTTCCAGCGCACCATCTGGCGCATGATCCCGTGCAGCATCTGCACATCCGCCCGGGTCAGCCGCATCCGGCTCCACAGGTTGCGCAGGTTCAGCTTCATGTTGGCGGCCTTGGCCTCGGGAAAGAAGAACCCCGCCTCCTCCAGGCGCGCCTCGTAATGCTCGGCCAGCTTCTCGACCTCGAGCGCGCTGGCCCAGTCATGCCGGCCCGGCGCATCCACCTCGTGCACCACCTGCACCCGCTGGCGCTGCCACTCGTAGGCCATCAGCAACACGCATTGCGCAAGGTTGAGCGACGGAAATTCCGGGTTGACCGGCACCGTGACGAAGGCATTGGCCCGGACGATATCGTCATTCTCCAGCCCGGTCCGCTCGGGTCCGAACAGAACCGCGACCCGCTCACCGGCGGCAATCTTCCCGGCTGCCAGCTGCATGGCGCGCTCGGGGCTCAGAACCGGCTTGGTCAGGTCGCGCCCCCGCGCCGTGGTGGCCAGAACCCAGTGGCAGTCGTCCACCGCGCAGGCCAGGCTTTCGGAAATCCGCGCCTCGTCCAGCAGCCGCCCGGCCCCGCTGGCCATGGCCACCGCGCGCGGGTTCGGCCATCCGTCGCGCGGCGCCACCAGGCGCATCCGCTGCAGCCCGAAATTCCACATCGCGCGCGCTGCCGCACCGATGTTCTCGCCCATCTGCGGGCGGACCAGAACGAAGACCGGCTGAGACGTGTCGATCGGCATTCCGACCCTCCGCTGAAAACCGCCCCCGCTGTAATCCGCCCGCCCGCCGGGGGCAAGCGGCCCGGCCTTTTTCTGGCCGGCAAGTATCCCGGGGGTGACTGGCGCCGCGCGCCAGAGGGGGCAGCGCCCCCTCCCGCATCACTTC
>JALTNO010000224.1 GCA_027000645.1 Paracoccaceae bacterium
GGTCTGGGCGGCGGGTCGGGCTACAACACGGCAAAAAGGTTGGGCGGATGAGCGATTCCGGAAAGGATCTTCCGCGGCTGGGCGAAATCGGGCTGCAGAACTTCGCACCTTATCTGATGAACCGGATCATGGGGCGCTACAATGCCAGCCTGCGCGACGAACTGGCGAAAATGGGACTGACCACGCCGAAGATGCGGTCGCTGGCGGTCCTGTCGGTCATCGACGGGCTGCTGATCAGCGAGCTGGCCGTCTATGCGGTGGTCGAGAAGTCCACCCTCAGCCGGGCGCTGGACAAGCTGGAGGAAGAAGGGCTGGTGCGCCGCCAGACCGATCCGAACGACAGCCGTGCCACGCGCATCTTCATCACCGAGGCCGGCCGGGCCGCGTTCGACCGGCTGTGGCCGACGATGGCCGCAAGCTACGAGCGCATGTTCAGGGGCATCAGCCGCGAGGAACGCGCCGCCTTCATCGTGGTGCTGCAGAAAATCCTGCAGAACGTGCGCCAGCACCCGTTCTGAGAGACGACACATGGCGGAACGATCGTTCAGGAAAGAGGTCGAGCATCTGCGCAAGGGCGCCGGCGAGACCTTCACCGGCGAGGGCATCCTTGCCATCACCAAGGCGCTCCTGGAAAACGGTGTGGGATATGTGGGCGGCTACCAGGGTGCGCCGATTTCGCACCTGATGGATGTCCTGGCCGATGCCGAGGAACTGCTGGCCGAGCTGGGCGTGCGGTTCGAGGCCAATGCCTCCGAGGCTGCCGCCGCGGCGATGCTGGCGGCCAGCGTTCACTACCCGATCCGCGGGGCGGTGACCTTCAAGGGTTCGGTCGGGGTCAATGTTGCCTCGGACGCGCTGGCCAACCTGGCATCGTCCGGTGTCACGGGCGGGGCCCTCGTCATCGTGGGCGAAGATTACGGCGAGGGCTCCTCGATCATGCAGGAGCGCACCCACGCCTTTGCCATGAAATCGCAGTTCTGGCTGCTGGATCCGCGCCCCGACCTGCCCTCGATCGTGAATGCGGTCGGCAAGGGGTTCGAGCTCAGCGAGGCGTCCAACACGCCGGTGATGCTGATGGTGCGGATCCGGTCGTGCCATGTGACGGGCAGTTTCCAATGTCGTGACAACCGCCCTCCGCCGCTGACCGTGCGCGACGCTCTCGGCGATCCGCGCCGCGACTTCAACCGTGTCGTCCTGCCCCCGATGTCCTTCCGGCACGAGCAGGACAAGATCGGGAACCGCTGGCCGGCGGCCGAGAAATTCATTGTCGAGAACGGATTGAACGAGATCTTCGGCCCCGGGCGGGCCAGGGTCGGCATCGTCTGCCAGGGCGGGATGTACAACGGGGTGATCCGCGCCCTGCAGCGGCTGGGCCTTGCCGACATCTACGGCGACACGCAGGTGCCGATCTATTGCCTGAACGTCACCTATCCGCTGGTCCGCGACGAGTTCCTGTCCTTCTGTCAGGGCAAGGACGCGCTTCTGGTGGTCGAGGAGGGCCAGCCGGAATTCATCGAACAGGGCCTTTCGACAATGCTGCTGCGCGCGGGGTTGCCGGTGGTTCTGCACGGCAAGGACATGCTGCCCATGGCCGGGGAGTATACCGGCCAGGTTCTGCTCGACGGGCTGACGGCGCTGCTTGGGGAACACGCGCCCGAGCTGCTGCCCGGCCGGGTGCGCGCACCCAACGAGGAGCGGCCCGAGATCCCCGACCTGTCGAAGACCGTGCCCATCCGCCCGCCGGGATTCTGCACCGGCTGCCCGGAACGGCCGATCTTCGCCGCCATGAAACTGGTCGAGCAGGAACTGGGCAAGCACCAGATCACCGGCGATATCGGCTGTCACCTGTTCGCCTGCCTGCCTCCGTTCGAGATCGGCGGTTCCACCATGGGCTACGGCCTCGGCCCGGCCTCGAACGCGGCCTTCGACGGCGGCGGCGAAAAGCGCGCCATCTCGTTCATCGGCGACGGCGGGTTCTGGCACAACGGGCTGAGCTCGTCGATCGGGAACATGGTGTTCAATCGCTCCGACAGCGTCGCGGTGATCGTGGACAACTACTATTCCGCCGCCACCGGCGGGCAGGACATCCCCTCCAGCCGGGCCGAGAACCCGACCAAGTCCACCAACCACCCGATTGCCAGGGCGCTGGAAGGGGTGGGCGTGAAGTGGATCCGCCAGATCGATCGCACCTACGACGTGGCCCGGATGCGCGACGTGATCCGAGAGGCACTGACGACGGATGCCGAAGGGCCGAAGGTGATCGTCGCCTCGTCGGAATGCATGCTCAACCGCCAGCGCCGCGAGAAACCCCTTCGCAACAAGGCCATCGCCGAGGGGCAGCGCGTCGTCGTACCCCGCTTCGGGGTGGACGAGGACATCTGCACCGGCGATCACGCCTGCATCCGCCTGTCCGGTTGCCCGTCGCTGTCGCTGAAGAGGCTTGACGATCCGCTGCGCGACGACCCGGTGGCCGCGATCGACCAGAGCTGCGTCGGTTGCGGAAATTGCGGAGAGGTGGCCGATGCCGCGGTGCTGTGCCCCAGCTTCTACCGCGCCGACGTGGTGCATAACGACCGCGGTCCCGGCGCCTGGTGGGCGCGGGTTTCGGGGCGCGTCATCCGCTGGCTGCAGGACCGGCGCTACGCGCGGCAACTGGACATCCGGGAGGTCGCGCGATGAAGGCCGACACGGGGCTTGCCCGCCACCAGCCCGACGAAGGGCTCGGCACCGTCATCAAGCTGGCGATCATGGCCGTGGGCGGTCAGGGCGGTGGCGTGCTGACCGGCTGGATCGAAGCGGTCGCGCGAAACCGGGGTTACGCCTGCCAGGCAACCTCCGTCGCCGGCGTGGCACAGCGAACCGGCGCCACGATCTACTACATCGAAATGGCGCCGGCCTCCGACCGCACCCCGGTCTTTTCGCTGGCGCCGTCGCCGGGTGACGTGGACATTCTGATCGCCGCCGAAATGATGGAGGCCGGGCGCGCGATCCTGCGCGGGTTTGTCACCCCGGACCGGACCACGCTGATCGCCTCGACCCACCGGGCGCTGGCGGTGTCGGAAAAGACGGTACCGGGCGACGGCATCGCTTCGTCTGCGCAGGTGCGCGCGGCAGCCGAGATCGCCGCCGACCGGCTGGTCATGTTCGACATGGAGGGGCTGGCGGTGCGCAACGGGTCGGTCATCTCGGCGGCGCTGTTCGGGGCGCTGGCCGGATCGGGCGCCTTGCCCTTTCCCCGGGCCGCCTTCGAGGATGCGATCCGTGCCTCGGGCAAGGGTGTGGAGCCCTCGCTGCGCGCCTTCGACGCCGCCTTCGCCCGCGCCCGGGCGGGCGAGGTCGAGCCCCCCCCGCCGACCGAAGCGCCCCGGCCGGAGCCCGCCTTCGCGGTGTCGGGCCCGCAGGCCCTGCGGCGCGAATGGGAATCTCTCGCCGCCCGCGCCGAGGCCCTGCCCGAGCCGGTTCGCCACATGGCGCTGCGGGGCCTGCGCAAGGTGGTGAATTTTCAGGATCCCGCCTACGGGCGCGAATATCTCGACCGGCTGGAGCCTTTCGCGGCGCTTGACGACCCGGCAAGGGGTCACGTGCTGACCACTGAGGCCGCGAAATACATAGCCAATGCCATGGTCTATGACGACGTGATCCGGGTGGCCGATCTCAAGACCCGCCGCGCCCGTTTCGACCGGATCGCCGCCGAGATGGGAGCACGGGGCAGAACCCTGCACCTGACCGAGTTCATGCACCCTCGCGCCGAAGAGATCGTCGGCCTGCTGCCGGCGGGTCTGGGCGCGCGGATCAGCTCCCGCCCGGAGTGGATGGCGCGCATCGACCGGATCTTCAATCGCGGGCGGCGCATCCGCACCCACCGGATCGGTCCGTTTCTGGCGCTCTATCTCCTGGGCGGATTGCGCCGCTGGCGCCGCCGCACCCTGCGTCACCGGCTAGAGCAGGCGCATCTCGAACGCTGGCTTGCCGCCTGCACGGAGGCCCGCACCGAAAGCTATGACCTGGCCGTGGAACTGCTGCGCTGCCGCCGGCTGATCAAGGGGTATTCCGATACCCATGGGCGCGGTCTGTCGAAATTCGACCGGGTCATGGAGGCCTCCCGGCGCCTGCGCGGCCGGGAAGATGCAGCCCGATGGGTCGCCCGCCTTCGTGAGGCCGCGCTTCAGGACGAAACCGGCGAGGCGCTGGACGGCGCCCTGGCCACGATCCGCACCTTCACCTGACCGCTTCTTCATCTTGCCCGAAGGGTCTATTCCAGTTGAGCAGTTCTGAGCCCATACTAAGGTGTTCATATGGCTCAGAAAAACAGGTATCTGTTTCGGGGGAGAATTTCCGAACGGAAATTCCGCGATCTTGTGCGGCTTTTCGC
>JALTNO010000225.1 GCA_027000645.1 Paracoccaceae bacterium
GGTGGCAAGGCCGGGGGGCGGGGGCCGTCGCGCGTCCGCCCGGGGCCGTCACGCCCCTGCCTGCGCCTTTCGTTCCAGCCTCCGGGCGTGCAGGATCGGCTCGGTATATCCCGAGGGCTGGACCCGCCCCTTGAACACCAGATCGCAGGCCGCCCGAAAGGCGATACCGTCGAAGCCGGGTGCCATCGGCCGGTAGGCCGGGTCCGAGGCGTTCTGGCGATCCACCACCCGGGCCATCTTGCGCATCGCGTCCATCACGCGATCCTCGGACACCACCCCGTGATGCAGCCAGTTGGCCATCGCCTGGCTGGAGATGCGGCAGGTGGCGCGGTCCTCCATCAGCCCCACATCGTTGATGTCGGGCACCTTCGAGCAGCCCACCCCCTGATCGATCCAGCGCACCACATAGCCCAGGATCCCCTGGGCGTTGTTCTCGATCTCGCGGGTGATCTCGTCTTCGTCCAGGTTGCGGCCCCGCATCACCGGGACGGTCAGAAGATCCCGCAGGCTGCCGCGTGGTCCGCCGGCACGGATCTCGGCCTGCCGGGCCTTCACGTCCACCAGGTGGTAATGGGTCGCGTGCAGCGTCGCGGCGGTGGGCGAGGGCACCCAGGCGCAGTTCGCCCCGGCCATGGGGTGGGCGATCTTCTGCTCGAGCATCGCCGCCATCATGTCCGGCATCGCCCACATGCCCTTGCCGATCTGCGCCCGCCCCTGAAAGCCGCAGGCCAGTCCGATATCCACGTTGCGGTCCTCGTAGGACAGGATCCAGGGCTGGGTCTTCATCTCGCCCTTGGGCAGCATCGGGCCGGCCTCCATGCCGGTGTGGATCTCGTCCCCGGTGCGGTCCAGAAAGCCGGTATTGATGAAGCAGACCCGGGCCTTCGCGGCGCGGATACATTCCTTGAGATTGACCGAGCTGCGGCGCTCTTCGTCCATGATGCCCAGCTTGACCGTATTGCGCGGCAGGCCGAGGATGTCCTCGACCATGTCGAAGGTCTCCACGGCGAAGGCCACCTCCTCGGGGCCGTGCATCTTGGGCTTGACCACATAGACCGAACCGGCGGCCGAATTGCGCCGCGCTCCGCGCAGGTCGTGCAGGGCGATGAGCGTGGTGCACAGCGCGTCCAGCAGCCCCTCGAACACCTCGTTGCCGTCCGCATCCAGCACCGCGGGGTTGGTCATCAGATGACCCACATTGCGCACCAGCATCAGCGCCCGCCCCTTGAGCCGCAGCGGCGCGCCCGCGGGGTTGACGAATTCCGGGTCGCCAGCCAGCACCCTGTCGAAGCTGTGCCCGTCCTTGTCCACCCGCGCCGCCAGATCCCCCCGCATCAGGCCCAGCCAGTTGCCATAGGCCAGCACCTTGTCCTCGGCATCGACGCAGGCCACCGAATCCTCGCAATCCATGATGGTGGAAAGCGCCGATTCGAGGATCACGTCGGCGATGCCGGCCGGGTCGTCGCGCCCCACCGGGTGGTTGCGGTCGATGACCAGGCGGATGTGCAGCCCGTGGCGGGTGAACAGGTATTCCGAGCCGTCCGCCTTCAGCCCCGCGAACTGCGCCGGATCGGCCAGCCGCGCGGCCCCGGTCGCGGTATGCAGCATCAGTCCGGATTCGGCGCGGTCGATCCCGGTGACATCGGCCCAGGACGCCCCGGCAAGCGGCACCGCCTTGTCCAGATGCGCCCTGGCCCGGGCCACCACCCGTGCTCCGCGCGCCGGATCGTAGCCGCCCGGCGGGGGCAACTCGCCCAGCGCGTCGGTGCCGTAAAGCGCGTCATAAAGCGAGCCCCAGCGCGCATTCGCCGCGTTCAGCGCAAAGCGCGCATTGGTGATCGGCACCACCAGCTGAGGCCCGGCCACCCGGGCGATCTCGGGGTCGATGCCCTGCGTTTCGATCTCGAAGTCCGGCCCCTCCGGCACCAGATAGCCGATCTCGCGCAGGAACGCCTCATGGGCGGCGGGATCCTGCGGCCGGTCGCGGTGGTCGAGGTGCCAGGCGTCGATACGGGACTGGAGCTCGGCGCGTCTTTGCAGCAGCGCACGGTTCTTCGGGGTCAGCTCGCGCACCATCCGGGCCAGCCCGGCCCAGAAGGTTTCGGCCGTCACGCCGGTTCCGGGAAGGGCCCGGGTCTCGATGAAATCGGCGAAAACGCCTGCAACCTGCAAGCCGTGCCGCAACGTCCTGTCGGTCATGTGCCTTCGTTCCCCGTCAAATGTGTGCCGCTGCATACCGTTGCGGTTCTGATAGAACGAAACCGGGTGGCAGGCAACTCGGTGGTCAGGAAACATGACCAAAACGGCAAGGAGCGCATCTGGTGGGATCCGAAGATACGGGGATAAGGGGGCTCTGCCCCCTCCTGGCCCTGGCGGGCCAGTTCACCCCCGGGATATTTGCCGGCCAGAAAAAGGACCGGGTCAGGTGACCTTCTGGCGGTGCCGGTGTTCGGGCCGGTCCCAGAGGCGGTTTTCGATGATGTCGGCGAGGGTGGCGGCGGCCGCGCGCAGGTCGGAGTCGTCGATATAGAGCGGCGTGATGCCGAAGCGCATGATGTCCGGGGCGCGGAAATCTCCGATCACCCCGCGGGCGATCAGGGCCTGCATGGCGGCATAGCCGTGTTCGAAGCGGAACGAGACCTGGCTGCCTCGCCGGTCATGGGAGCGGGGGGTGGCAAGCGTCAGGTCGGGGCAGGCGGCTTCGACCTCGGCGATGAAGAGGTCGGAGAGTTCGAGCGATCTTGTGCGGATATCGTCGAGGCTCACCTCATCCCAGACGTCCAGCGCGGCATCGAGCGCGGTCATCTGGATCACCGGGGGTGTGCCTACGCGCATCCGCTCCACCCCGGCGCCGGGGCGGTAGTCGAGGTCGAAGGCGAAGGGGGCCTCGTGACCCAGCCAGCCAGAGAGCGCCGGGCGGGCGGAACCGGCGTGACGGGGAGCCACGTAGATGAAGGCGGGCGCGCCGGGGCCGCCGTTGAGATACTTGTAGCTGCAACCGACCGCGAAATCGGCTCCGCCCCCGGCCACGTCAACCGGGAAGGCACCGGCGGAATGGGCCAGATCCCAGATCGCCAGCGCGCCCGCCTCATGGGCGCGCGCCGTCAGCGCCGGCATGTCGTGGCGCCGCCCGGTGCGGTAGTCCACCTCGGTCAGCATCAGCACCGCCACCTCGTCGGTCATGGCGGCTTCGACCGCGTCGGGGGCCACCACGCGCAGCTCGTGCCCGCGGTCAAGCGATCGCAGCAGCCCCTCGGCCATGTAGAGGTCGGTGGGGAAGTTGCCGCTGTCGGAAAGCACGACCTTGCGGTCGGGGCGCATCTCGAGCGCCGCCGCCAGCGCCTGGTAGACCTTGATCGAAAGCGTGTCGCCGACCACCGTGTGGCCCGGCTCGGCCCCGATCAGCCGGCCGATCCGGTCGCCAAGGCGCGTGGGCATGGCCATCCAGCCCTCGCCGTTCCAGCCGCGGTTCCAGCCGGTTATGAGCATCCCGCCCCATTCCCTGGCCATCATCCGGTTCACCCGCTCGCGGGCGGCGCGCGGCAGCGGGCCCAGCGAATTGCCGTCGAGATAGATCACCCCGTCGGGCAGGTCGAACATGGCGCGGGTGGCGGAGAAGTCTGTCATGGAGGTTGGCCTCGCGAAAAACATTTCAGGCTTGAAGCATTTTCGCGGGATAGCGCGCCCACCCCCGGGCTGTCCAGCCCCGCGCGCGGCTCAGACCTGCCCGCCGGCGATCTCGATGCACTGGCCGTTGATGCTTTCCGATCCCGGCCGTACCAGCCACAGAGCGGCGGCGGCCACTTCCTCGGGGGCGATCAGCCGCTTGTGGCGATTGGCCTCGACCATCAGCGCCAGAGCGTCCTTGGGGCTGATGCCGGCGCGGGCGGCGATGCTTTCGGTGTTGCGGGCCACGATGGGGGTGTCCACATAGCCGGGGCAGAGCGCGTTGAAGGTGTAGGGCGTGCCGAGGAAATCCTCGGCCAGCGACCGGGTCAGGCCGACCAGCCCGTGTTTCGTCGCCGAATAGCAGGCCGCCCCCTTCAGCCCGCGCAGCCCGGCGATCGAGGCCACGGTGATGACCCGTCCCCAGTCGGTCTGGAGCATCCCCGGCAGGCAGGCACGGATGGTCAGAAACGCCCCGTCCAGGTTGGTTGCCATCATGTTGCGCCAGAATTCCAGCGAGGTCTTGTGCAGGGCGCGCCCCTCGGCGATGCCGGCATTGGCGACGCAGATCTGGATCGGGCCGCGGGCCTCCATGGCGCGGGCGATGGTGTCGTCCACGCCGGCCTCGTCGCGCACGTCCATGACCATGCCGTGCAGCCCCGCGCCCGAGACCTGCTCCAGCACCTCGCGCCGCCGGCCGGTGATGGTGACCTGGGCGCCCTCGTCCGCCAGTGCCCGGGCGATGGCCAGCCCGATCCCCGTTCCGCCCCCGGTCACCAGCGCGTGTCTGCCCTGCAGCGATGTCATGTGCGATTCCTCCCTCTGTCCGGGTGCAGGGTAAGGGATCGGGGCGGCCAGGCAAGATGCGCCGTCGGGTCACTTCTTTACTTGGCCCGGCTTCCGGCGCAATCTGTGCCGGAACCGACAGGCAGAGGGCAGGACGGACATCATGAAGTGGATCGATTTGCCGCCGGTCTGGCTTGCGGCGTTCATCGCGCTGGCCTGGGTGCAGGCGCGGTACTATCCCATGGGGCTGGACTTCGGCGGGCTGTGGGTGGTTGACCTGCTGGCCGGGATGCTGGTGGGGGGCGGGGTGCTGCTGATGGTGCTGGCCTTCGCCGAGTTCCGCCGCCACCGCACCACGGTCATTCCGCACAACACACCCACGGCCCTGATTCAGAGCGGCATCTTCAGCCGCACCCGCAACCCCATCTACCTGGGCGACGCGATGATCCTGGCCGGGCTGATCCTGTGGTTCGACGCGGTGCTGTCGCTGGCGCTGATCCCGGTCTTCGTCTGGGTGATCGAGCGCCGCTTCATCATCCCCGAGGAAAACCGCATGCGGCGCGCCTTCAAGGCCGAATTCGCCCGCTATGAAAGAAAGGTGCGACGCTGGATCTGAGGCCGGCACCGGTGGTGTCGCGAATAAATCCATCGCAAATGCGACAAATGGAGCAATCATGTTTCCTGATGCTTGCGGATTTGCCGGGGGAAGGGTAGCTAAAAACCCGGCAAACCTGTCAGGTTTGCACCCGGGTTGAACGAGAAGGGGGACCGACGGGTGAAGATAGGGACACCTAAGGAAGTTCGCAAAGGCGAGAACCGGGTCGCGATGACGCCGGATTCGGCGCGCCAGCTGCAGAAGCTGGGCTATGAATGCCTGATAGAGAAGGGCGCCGGGGCGAAGGCGGGGTTTTCGGACGCGGCCTATGAAGAGGCCGGCGTGACCGTCATCAAGACCGCCGCCGCGCTGTGGAAAGAGGCCGACATCATCGCCAAGGTGCGCCCGCCCACAGAGACCGAGCTCAAGCGCCTGAACAAGGGCAAGACGCTGATTTCCTTCTTCGATCCCGCGGGGAACGAAAAGGGGCTGGAGATCGCGAAGGAAAAGGGCGCCAACGTCATCGCGATGGAGATGGTGCCGCGCATCAGCCGGGCCCAGAAGATGGATGCGCTCTCGTCCATGGCCAATATTGCCGGCTACCGCGCGGTGATCGAGGCGGGCAACAATTTCGGCCGCTTCTTCACCGGCCAGATCACCGCCGCAGGCAAGGTGCCGCCGGCCAAGGTGCTGGTGGTGGGGGCGGGTGTGGCCGGGCTGGCCGCGATCGGCACCGCCGTGTCGCTGGGCGCGGTGGTCTACGCCTTCGACGTGCGCCCCGAGGTGGCCGAACAGGTCGAATCGATGGGGGCCGAGTTCGTCTATCTCGATTTCGAGGACGACCAGGACGGGGCCGAAACCGGCGGCTATGCCAAGCCCTCCAGCCCCGAGTTCCGCGAGGCCCAGCTGGCCAAGTTCCGCGAGATGGCGCCCGACATGGACATCGTCATCACCACCGCGCTGATCCCCAACCGCCCGGCCCCGGTCCTGTGGACCGAGGACATGGTCCGCTCGATGAAGCCGGGCTCGGTGATCGTGGACCTCGCGGCCGAGCGCGGCGGCAACGTCGAAGGCACGGTCAAGGACGAAAGGGTGGTCACCGACAACGGCGTGATCATCATCGGCTATACCGACTTCCCCTCGCGCATGGCGGCGCAGGCCTCGACGCTCTACGCCACCAACATCCGCCACATGATGACCGATCTGACCCCGAACAAGGACGGCCAGATCGTGCACGACATGGAAGACGACGTGATCCGCGGCGCCACCGTGGCCTACCAGGGCGAGATCACCTTCCCGCCGCCGCCGCCCAAGGTGCAGGCGATCGCGTCGAAGAAGCCGCAGAAGGCCGAAGTGAAGGAGCTGACGCCGGAAGAGCGCCGCGCGCAGGAGATCGCCGAGTTTCGCGCCCAGACGCGACAGCAGGTGACGCTGCTGACCGTGGGCGCGGTGCTCCTGATGCTGGTGGGTGCTGTGGCGCCGGCAAGCTTCATGCAGCATTTTACCGTCTTCGTGCTGGCCGTCTTCGTCGGCTTCCAGGTGATCTGGAATGTCAGCCACGCCCTGCACACGCCGCTGATGGCGGTGACCAACGCGATCTCGTCAATCATCATTCTGGGCGCACTGCTGCAGATCGGGTCCGGGTCGTGGCTGGTGATCGTGCTGGCCGCGCTGTCGGTATTCATGGCCGGGATCAACATCTTCGGCGGTTTCCTTGTCACCCGGCGCATGCTCGCCATGTTCCAGAAATCCTGAGGAGGCGGCAGCAATGAGTTACGGTTTCACGACTGCGGTCTATGTGGTTGCCGCCGTCCTGTTCATTCTCGCGCTGGGCGGGCTGAGCAACCAGGAAAGCGCCAAGCGGGCCGTCTGGTACGGCATCGTCGGCATGGCTCTGGCGGTGCTTGCCACCCTGATCGGCCCCGGTGCCGGGCTGTGGGGGCTGTCTCTGATCCTGATCCTGGCCGGCGGCGTCATCGGCCAGTACGTGGCGCGGCGGGTGCAGATGACCGAAATGCCCCAGCTGGTCGCGGCGATGCATTCTCTGGTGGGCCTGGCCGCCGTGTTCGTCGGCTTCAACGCCCATTTCGAGCAGGTCCGCGTCCTGGCCATGGACGAGGCGGCGCGCGAGGCGCTTGCCGGCTTTGCCGCCGTTCTGGCCGAGAAGTCCCCGGTCGAACACAACATCCTGCGGGTCGAGTTGTTCCTGGGCATCTTCATCGGTGCGGTGACCTTCACCGGTTCGGTGGTGGCCTATGGCAAGCTGGCCGGCAAGGTCACCTCGGCCGCCACCAAGCTGCCCGGCGGGCATGCCCTGAACGCCGCCGCGGCGGTGCTCTCGCTGCTTTGCCTGGTGTGGTATTTCAATACCGGAAGCCTGCTGCCGGTGATCCTGATGACGCTGGCGGCGCTGTTCATCGGCTATCACCTGATCATGGGCATCGGCGGGGCCGACATGCCGGTGGTGGTGTCGATGCTCAACAGCTATTCGGGCTGGGCCGCGGCGGCGATCGGGTTCAGCCTCGGCAACGACCTGCTGATCGTGGTCGGTGCGCTGGTGGGCTCTTCCGGTGCGATCCTGAGCTATATCATGTGCAAGGCCATGAACCGGTCCTTCATCTCGGTGATCCTGGGCGGCTTCGGCGGCAGCTCCGGCCCGGCGATGGAGGTCGAGGGCGAAATGGTCGCCATCGATGCCGACGGCGTGGCCGCGGCGCTGAACGAGGCCGACAGCATCATCATCGTGCCCGGCTACGGCATGGCGGTGGCGCAGGCGCAGAACGCGGTTTCCGAACTGACCCGCAAGCTGCGCGATGCCGGCAAGAACGTGCGCTTCGGCATCCATCCGGTGGCGGGCCGCCTGCCCGGGCACATGAACGTGCTGCTGGCCGAGGCCAAGGTGCCCTACGACATCGTGCTGGAGATGGAGGAGATCAACGACGATTTCCCCGACACCGACGTGGTGATCGTGATCGGCTCCAACGACATCGTGAACCCGGCCGCGCAGGAAGACCCCAACAGCCCCATCGCCGGCATGCCGGTGCTGGAGGTGTGGAAGGCCAAGCAGGTCTTCGTGATGAAGCGCGGCCAGGGTACCGGCTATTCGGGGATCGAGAACCCGCTGTTCTACAAGGAGAACACGCGCATGTTCTACGGCGATGCCCGTGAGAGCCTCGACAAGTTGCTGCCGCTGATCGACTGATCCGGCAGGGAAGCGATATCCCGCAGACCCGGCCCCGGAACGGGCCGGGTTTTCTCTTGCCATTTTGCCCGGCAGAGCGGATCGTCGGCCGCGGAAAGGACGTGTCGCATGCCCGACCCCGCGAGATCTGCCGTCCGGCGCCTGCCCGGCGCGATCTGGGCCATCGGTGCCGTCAGCCTTCTGATGGATGTTTCCTCCGAGATGATCCACGGGCTGATGCCGGTCTTTCTGGTCGGCACGCTGGGCGCGAGCACGGTGACGGTGGGCCTGATCGAGGGGATCGGGGAAGCCACTGCCTCGGTCGTCAAGCTGTTTTCGGGCGTGATCAGCGACCGGCTGGGTAGACGCAAGCTGCTGGCCGTGATCGGCTATGGCCTGTCCACCCTGTCCAAGCCGGTCTTCGCCACCGCGCCGACGGCATCGTGGGTGGCGGGCGCGCGCATTGCCGACCGGACCGGCAAGGGAATTCGCGGCGCGCCGCGCGATGCGCTGGTGGCCGACCTGGTGGCACCGGGAATGCGCGGAGCAGCCTACGGGCTGCGCCAGGCGCTGGACAATGTCGGGGCCTTCGTGGGGCCGCTGGCAGCCATCGGGCTGATGCTGCTGTTTTCCGGCAATATCCGCGCGGTGTTCTGGGTGGCGCTGGTTCCGGGAATGGCGGCGGTGGCGGTTCTGATTCTCTTTGTACATGAACCCGCCCCAGGCGCGAGGCAGGCCGGGCGCCGGAGGCTGCCGCTCGACCCGGCGGCGCTGCGGCGCATGGGTGGGCCCTTCTGGGCGGTCGTGGCTGTGGCCGGCCTGCTCACCCTGGCGCGGTTCAGCGAGGCCTTCGTCATCCTCCGGGCCGAGGGGTTGGGCCTTGCGGTGGCACTGGCGCCGCTGGTTCTGGTGGCGGTGCACGTGGTGTCCTCGTTCAGCTCCTACCCGGCCGGGGCGCTGGGCGACCGGATGCCGCCGCGCCGCATCCTTGCCGCGGGTTTTGCCGCGCTGATCGCCGCCGACCTGATGCTGGCCTTCGCGGGCGGCTTGGTGGCGGTCTTTGCCGGCATTGCGCTGTGGGGGTTGCACCTGGGGCTGTCGCAGGGGCTGTTGCAGGCAATGGTTGCGGATACCGCCCCCGAGGATCTGCGGGCCACGGCCTTCGGCATCTTCAACCTGGTTTCCGGGCTGACCCTGCTGGGCGCAAGCCTTCTGGCCGGGGCGCTGTGGGCCATCGGCGGTCCGGCTCTCACCTTCCTGTCCGGCGCAGGCATCGCCGCCCTGGGAGTGGTGGCGATGCTTCGCGCCCCGGCGCGGCGCTGACCGGAGCGACCGGATGGCCGGTTTTCAACCGGGGCGCAGACCGTATAGTGGCCCCATGACGAGGGAGCCGCCATGCCGCCGATAGAAGACCATCCGCTGCGCTATCAGCTTGCCAACGAACTGCACGCGCGCCCCTTTCCGGCGCTGAAGGCACCGGCTACGCTAGTGTTTCTGGCGATCAAGCGCCCCGAGGATGCGCCCGAGGATGCACCCGGTGGCCGTGCGGCGGATCTTGCGCATCTCCAGGCGCTGCTCGACCGTCATGGCGCGCCGCACCCGCAACCGGGGGCCAGCCACCACATGGTGCGGATCGGGCGCCACACGCTGAAATGGGAAAGCCACAGCGAATTCGTCACCTTCATGGCTTTCTGCGACGGGATCGGCAGCCGCCCCTTCGACCCTGTGGACTTCGAGGTCTTTCCGGGCGACTGGCTGAAGGCCGTGCCGGGCACGCGGGTGACCTCGCTGATGATGCGCATCTGCCCGCGCCCGGACGAGGACGTGCTGCGCGCGACGCTGGACGAGTGGTTCGTGGCCGAAAGCGTCGCCGCCGCCCGGGTTCTGGACGATCAGGCGGTGGTGGCCAGCGATTTCCGCATCGACCCGGCGGGCCATGTGCGCATGGCGGTCTTCGTCAACCCCGACACCGGGCCGCGGCGGGTGGGACGCGTGGTCCAGCGCCTGTGCGACATCGAAACCTACAAGTCCATGTCGATGCTGGGCTTTGCCCGCGCCAAGGGGCTGTGGAACCGGCTTGACGAACAGGGCGCGGCGCTGGCCCGGCTGACCACGGCGATGACGGTCGAGAGTGCCTCGGCCGAGGAGACGCTGAACGGGCTGCTGGAAATCTCGGCCGAACTGGAGGCAATGGCGGCGCAGGAATCCTTCCGCTTCGAGGCCACCGCCGCCTATCAGGCCATCGTGCGCGAACGGATCGAGCTGCTGCGCGAAGAGCGTCTTGCCGGGCGGCAGACCTTCGCCGAATTCATGACCCGCCGCTACGACCCGGCCATGCGCACGGTTCAGGCCACCGAGGCGCGGTTGCGCAAGCTGGCGGACCGGGCGATGCGGGCCGGAAACCTGCTGCGCACGCGGGTGGACGTGGAACGAAGCGCCCAGAACCAGGCGCTCCTGTCCTCGATGGACCGGCGCGCGGCGCTGCAGCTGCGCCTGCAGCACACGGTCGAGGGGCTGTCCACCGTGGCCATCAGCTATTACGCCGTGTCGCTGGCGGGCTATCTCTTCTACCCTCTGACCGGGCCTCTGGGGATCTCGAAGGGGATGCTGACGGCGGCGCTGGTGCTGCCGGTCTTTGCGCTGGTGTGGTGGTCGGTCCGGCGCATCCGCAAGCGGCTGGAGTGAACGCGGGCGGGCGGAGGCGTCGCGGCACCGGATCCGGGGCCGCGGGTGGCCGGGTCAGGTCGGAGACAGGCGCGGAGGGCCTTCGACCAGCCGGCCCACGACCGTCGCGGCGCCATGACCGGATGCGCGCAGCGCCGCGACCAGCGCATCCGCGTCTTCGGCCTTCACCGCCGCCAGCAGACCCCCGGCCGTCTGCGGGTCGAAAAGCAGATCCGCCCGGCCGCCCTCGGGCAGTTCGGGGGCAAGGGCGCGGTTGTCGGGGAAGATCGAGGACCGGATCCCCGCCCGCGCCAGTTCTTCCGCCCCGTCCATGACCGGAATCGCGTCCAGGTCCAGTTCGGCGCCGGTGCCCGAGGCCTCGCAGATGCCCAGCAGATGTCCGGCCAGCCCGAATCCGGTGACATCGGTCATGGCATGGGCGCCGCGCAGGATCCGGGCGGCCTCGTCCTGCGGCTGCGTCATCTGCTGCCAGGCCGCAACGATCCATTCGCCCCGTGCCCTGCCGGCCATTTCCGCCGCCATCAGCACGCCGCTGCCCAGGGGTTTGGTCAGGATCAGCGCGTCGCCGGGGCGCCCTCCGGCCAGGGTGATCGGGTCGCGCTCGCACAGCCCCGTCACCGTGAACCCCATGGTCAGTTCATGCCCCAGCGAGGTATGGCCGCCGACGATTTCCGCCCCCGCCGCGCGCATCACCGCTCTGGCCGCGTCCATGATCTCGGTCGTCGTGCGTTGCTGCAGGGCGGGATTCATGCGCGGCAGGATCAGGCTGACCGTGGCCGCCTGCGGCGCGGCGCCCATGGCCCAGATGTCGCCCAGGGCATGCACCGCGGCGATGCGCGCCATCAGCGCCGGATCCTCGACCAGTGCCCGCAGGTGGTCGGTGCTGATCACCTGCCGCGCGCCGCCCGTATGCAGCAGCGCCGCGTCATCGCCGGGCAGGGGGGTGATGTCGTCCCGCCCGGCCGAAACCGCCGTGTTCAGAGCCCCGCGCAGCGCCGCCCGCCCCACCTTGGCGCCGCAGCCGCCGCAAAGCGGCTTGTCCCCCAGCGCCTCGGCCAGGCCCAGCGCATGGGTGGCGGGCAGTTCGGGGGCGGCCATCCGGGGCAGGTCGCGGAATTTTTCCATGAAGCGCCGGTCGATCCGGTCCTTCCACCGCCACATCGGCGCGCCGCGCAGCGCGGTGCCGAATTTTTCCGCCAGCGCCGATCTGTCGCCCAGCGAGATCAGCTTGAGATAGTCCTTTTGCGGTCGGTAGCGGCGCAGGCGGCCGCCGGCGAGCGTGGCGCGGAGATTGTCGAACAGCACCGGCGCCTCGCGCACCGCATAGACCCCGGCCTTGGGGCGCGGGGCATGGGTGAGGTGGGCGCAGTCGCCGGCGGCGAACACCGCCGGGTCCGAACTGCGCAGGAAGGCATCGACGGCGATAAAGCCCTCGTGCAGCGCAAGGCCGGTCTCGGCGATCCAGGGCCAGGGCCGCGCCCCGGCGGCTCCGGTGGTGAAATCTGCCGCGATCCTGCGCCCGTCGGCCAGCGCCACGTGATCGGGCGCAATCCGCGCAACCGGCGCATGTTCCACCAGCGTGATGCCCAGCCGCGCCATTTCCGCCCGGATCAGCCGCGCCGCGCGCGGCACCAGGGCCGAAAGCGCCCGGGCGCTGTCGATCAGGTGAAGCTGAAATTCCCGGCCCCGTTCGCGCAGGGCAAAGGCCATGGCCATGGCCAGTTCGGCCCCGGCCACGCCGCCGCCGATGACCACGACCCGGGCCGGCCCGCTTCCGTCGCGATAGGCCGCCCAACGCTGCGCGAAGGGGCCCAGCGGCTTGGCCGGGATGGCATTTTCGGCAAATCCCGGCAGATCGGGCATGGCCGAGGTAATGCCTACATTGACCGAGGCCACATCATAGGCGATCGGCGCCCGACCGCGCAGATGCACCAGCCGGTTGACCGGATCCAGCCCCTCCACCGTCCCCGGAATCAGCCGTGCGCCGGCGAAACGGGCCAGCTTCACCAGGTCGATATCCAGTTCGTCGCGCGCGTAGTGGCCGGCGACGAATCCGGGCAGCATTCCCGAATAGGGGGCCGTCGGGCCGGGGTTGATGACGGTGATCCGCACCCCGGCAAGCGGCTGCATGCCCCATTTGCGCAGCACCAGCGCATGGCTGTGGCCGCCGCCTACGAGGACGAGATCGCGGGTGAAGGGAAGGGGCGGGGCGTGCATTCCGGGTTCCGAACCGATTGCGGCCTCTGGAGCGGGCGGTTGTGCCTTCCGTGGTGGACCAAACCGGCGCGGGCCGCAAGACCGCTCTGCGCCGCAGGGGTTGATCAGGGCGTGCCCGGCCGGTCGCCTTCCCGGTCGCCTTCCCGGTCGGCGCCCGCTTTGCCCTCCTTGTCGCCGCCGATCTGTTCCCCTTCGTCGGTGTCATGGGTGGCCCAGACCCGATCCTCGCCGGGCTGCGGCATGCTTTGCGGCGTTTCGTGGCGGTGGATGTGCACCTTGGCGATGAAGAAGGCGGTGACCGGCGCGGTCAGCACCAGGAACAGGGTGATGAGCAGCTCGTGGAATGACGGATAGTCTTCGAAGGCCGCGGCATGGATCATCGACGCGATCAGCACCGCGCCGACGCCGACCGTGGTCGCCTTGGTGGGGGCGTGCAGGCGCGACATGGAATCGCGCAGCTTGATCAGGCCGAACGAGCCGACGAAACCGAAGATGCCGCTGATGACGAGAAGGGCGGAAATCAGGAATTCGGACAGGCTGGCCATGGGATCACTCGATGATGTTGCCGCGCAGCAGATAGCGCGCATAGGCCACGGTCGAGACGAATCCCAGCATGGCGATGATGAGGACGGCCTCGAAATAGACCTCGGTGCCATAGGCGAGCCCGTAGAGAACCAGCAGCGCGATCGCATTGATGACCATGGTATCCAGCGCCAGGATCCGGTCGCCGATATGGTCGGCCGTGGCCACCTTCCACAGGTTCATCAGCATGGCCAGACCGTAACAGCCCAGAGCGAAATAGGCGGCGTAGATCATCATTCGAAAATCTCCAGCAGGCGGCGTTCATAGCGCGACTTGATCTCTTCCACGACCGAATCCGGATCGGGCGCGTGCAGGCAGTGGACCAGAAGGTAGTGCCCTTTTGCCGACAGGTCGGCCGAGACCGTCCCGGGGGTCAGCGTGATCGTCGCGGCCAGCGCGGTGATCGCCTCGGGGCGGCGCAGTTCCAGCGGAATTGAGATCCAGTGCGGTTGCAGATCCTGTGCCCGCCGGAACAGGACCAGCCGGGCGACCACCACATTGGCCACGAGAATGTCCCACAGTGCGATCACGAGATACTCGGCAATCTTCATCGGCCGTTTCAGCGTCGGCCGGCTGGGCCAGTAGGGATTCGTGACCACCGGGATGACGATGCCGAGGAAGAAGCCGAAAAGCAGCGAGTTGAGCGACCAGCGGTTGACCAGCAGCAGCCAGATCAGCGTCAGCAGGCCGGTCAGCAGCGGATGGGGGAAAAGCCTTTGCAGGAAACGCATGGGTCAAGGCCTCCTCAGCACGGCGTCGATCATGATCGAGGGATCGAAGAGCTGTTCGGCGGTGGCGGTGGCATAGTTCATCGCCGGACCGGCAAAGACGGTCAGGGCGACGATGCCGACCGCCAGCGTCGATGTTGCCACCAGCGGCAGGGCCGCCGCCCGCCCGTGCGCGGCATCCTCCTGCGGTGCCCGGCGCGGTTCGGGGCCGGCGAACTGGCAGGCCGGGTCATGCGGTTTCCAGAACAGGATCGAGCCGGCGCGGGCAAGGCCCACGATCGTGATCAGCGAGGTGACCAGGATGACCGCCCAGACGGCGGCTGCGTAATCCTGCTGCCTCGTGGCGTCCAGGACCATCAGCTTGCCCACGAAACCCGACAGCGGCGGCATTCCGGCGGCGGCGATGGCGGCAAGAAAGAACAGCGCGGCGATCATACCCCGCTGGGGCATGGGCGGGGCAAGGTCGATGGCGCCGCCCCGGCGCGACTTGACCAGGTCCGCAACAAGAAACAGCAGCGCCCCGGCCAGGGTCGAGTGGACCGCGTAATAGACGGCCGCCGCCGCCGCCTGTGGCGAGAATAGCGCCACGGCCGTGAGCAGCGTTCCGACCGAAGCTATGGCGGCGAAGGCTGCGAGGCGTCCGACCTCGCGGGCGCCGAGAATGCCCACCGACCCGACCGCCAGCGTGGCCAGCGCCGCCGGCAGCAGCCAGTCGCCGGCAAGGCCCGCGGTGGCGCCGATATCGGGTCCGAAAACCAGCGTGAACATGCGCAGGATGGAATAGACGCCGACCTTGGTCATGATGGCAAACAGCGCGGCCACCGCGAAGGGGGCGTTGGCATAGGTGGCCGGCAGCCAGAAATGCAGCGGCAGGACCGCCGACTTGATCGCGAAGACCAGCAGCAGCAGGACCGCCCCCACCCGCAGCAGCGCGGTGTCCTCGGGCGGTATCTGGGTCACCTTCTGGGCCAGATCGGCCATGTTCAGCGTGCCGGTCACCCCGTAGATCGTGGCCAGCGCGAACAGGAAGATGGT
>JALTNO010000226.1 GCA_027000645.1 Paracoccaceae bacterium
TTTCTCGCCGATCATGATCCGGGCCGGCTGAACGGCCCGGCCCTCCCCCCGGAACGCGGGGCTCCGGGGGAAGGCGTCTTTTCTCAACCTCCCGAACTGTCGGCCGGCGGCATCTGCTCGAACGCGCCGCGTTCGGGCGTCAGGTCGACCGCGCCGGTGCCCGGCATGATCTCGAACCCGAGGTCGAACTGCACCAGCGTCGATTTGAGCTGTTCATAGACCTCGCGGTTGCCGTCAAGCCGGGCCTTGCCGGCGGCGATCTGGTCGTCGAAGCTGATCGCGCCCATCATCACCGGTTCCAGATCGGCCCGGTCGATGGTGATGGTCAGATCCGGTTCGGGAACCTGAAAGCCCTCGATGCTGGTCAGGGTGGCGTTGCTCATCTCGACCACGAACTTTTCGCCATTGTCGGGGGTGACGAAGTTGATGGTGAACTTCATCCCGTCGGCCTTGTCGCTGTCCATGCGGATGGCGAGGAAATCGAGCCACAACTGCGTGGACATCCCCCGCACCATGTCCGGCCCCGTTGATTTGGGCGAGGCGCCCTGCGGGATGCCGTTGCGCAGCTCGTAGGCGGCGGCGAGGAAGCTGTTGCGCACGCTGGGGCTTTCCTGCTGATAGCCGAACTGCTCGAAGGCGTCGGCCAGCAGATCCTTGGCCGTCTGGTTGCCCGGCTCGGCATAGACCAGCTTGTTGAGGATCTCCTGGGCCAGCCGGTACTTGCCGTTGTCGATCAGCTCCTGACCCCTGGCGATGATCTTTTCCGCGCCGCCCATCATCTCGACGTAGAGCGGGGCCGAATCCCCCGGCGACAGCGGGATCAGCGTGGTCGGGTTGCCGTCCCAGTAGCCGAGGTAATAGTTCATCACCGCCCGCGCGTTATGCTCGACCGAGCCGTGATAGGACCGCGCCGCCCACTGTTTCTGCAGGCTTTCCGGCACCTTGTAGACGTTGTGGATCTCGTTGATGGTCACGCCCTGGTTGGCCAGGCGAAGCACGCCGTTGTTGAGATTGGCATAGGTGTCGCGCTGCGCGCGCATCACTTCCTGCACCCGGTCGTTGCCCCAGCGCGGCCAGGAGTGCGAGGCGAACATCAGCTCGGCCTCGCGTCCGAACAGGTAGAGCGCGGCGTTGATGTCCTTGGACCATTTCAGCGCGTCGCGCACCTTGGCCCCGCGCAGGGTATAGATGTTGTGGATGGTGCCGGTGATGTTCTCGGCGGCCCAGAACGCCTTCCACTCGGGGAACCAGGTGTTCATCTCGGCCGGGGCCTCGGTGCCGGGGGTGTTCTGGAACACCATTTTCACCCCGTCCACGGTCAGTTCCTCGATATCGTCCTCGATCACCACGTTGGGGGCAATGACGCCGAGATTGCCGGCGGCGGTGTTCTTGCCGATCGACTGGTCCACATGGCCGTAGGGGCTGCGCGGCAGCAGCACGCCATACTGGAAGAACATGCGCCGCGACATGGCGTTGCCGGCATAGACGTTTTCCGACACCGCCTCTTCCATGAAGCCCTCGGGGGCGATCACCTTGACCTTGCCCGAGCGCACGTCGGCCTCGTCCACGACCCCGCGCACGCCGCCGAAATGGTCGGCGTGGGAATGGGAATAGACCACCGCCGTCACCGGGCGTTCGCCCAGTTTCTCGTTGATGAAGGCCAGCGCCGCGGCGGCGGTTTCCTTCGCCGTCAGCGGGTCGAAGATGATCCAGCCGGTGTCGCCCTTGATGAAGGTGATGTTGGCCAGGTCATAGCCGCGGATCTGATAGATCCTGTCGGGCATCACCTCGAACAGGCCATAGGCCATGTTCAGCGTCGCCTGACGTTGCAGCGAGGGGTTGATGCTGTCGTAGTCCTTGCCCTCCAGCAGCCACTGATAGCTTTCCATGTCCCAGGCGACATTGCCGGCCTCGGCCATGATCTTCATGTAGGGCGGAGCCGCGATGAAGCCGCGTTTGGCCTCTTCGAAATCGCGGGTGTCGTTGAACGGCAAGGTGGCGCGGACGTTTTTCTGCGTCCGGATGGTGAACTCCGATGGCGGTTTGCCCTTGGGGTCGAAATGCGCGCCCGCGCCGGACTGGTCGTTTCCGGCCGCGACGGAACCGGATACCACCGCCAGCAACGCGGCAAACGGATATGCCAACAGGCGCGAAACCGCGATCGGTTTCGGGATCATATCTTTGAAATACATGGAGACTCTCTTGACAACAGCCGCACCCTGATGGCGCAGCGCAGGGCCGCACTATGCTCGCCTTCGACACAAGTTTCAATGCGATAGCAAAATCGTGACCGGTTTCGGGGTCGAAACCACCCGCCGGGGCCGGGGCTTCCGGCGCTCTCACCCCTCGAACCGGGCCGGGGTCTGCGGGGTGCGATTCACTGTCAGAGTCAGCACATCCGGGCGCGCGTAATGACCGGCCACGTCGAACTTGCGCCGGGCGGCGCGGGCAGCGTCGGGGTCGATCTCGGCCGTCAGGAAGCCCTTTTCGCAGTGCATCGGCCCGGCATGGACACCGCCAAAGGGCTTGTAGACCACCGCGTCGCCGGGGTTCACCCATTCGCCCCCGTTCGGGAAAAGCGCGTCGAAATGCGGCACGTCGGCAGGAATGTCCGCCACCTCCAGCGCCGTGGCACAGCCGATCACCCAGCAGCCGCCCTCGCGCGCGATGTGCTGCATGCTCGCCAGCCAGGTTTCGCCGCTGTCCCAAGTGGGCGCGACGTAGATGTCGATGTTCTGGGCATAGAGCGCAAACCGCGCGAGCGGCATGTAGTTTTCCCAGCAGATCAGCGCGCCCACGCGCCCGACAGCCGTCGTCACCACCCGCAGGCCGGAGCCGTCGCCAAAACCCCAGACCATGCGTTCGGGATTGGTCGGCATCAGCTTGCGGTGATTGTTCAGCAGCCGGCCATCGGCATCGATGATGGCGCAGGAGTTGTAGAGCGTCGAGCCGCTGACCGCCCCGTCAAGTTCGTGATAACCGGCGACGATCACCACCCCGTGCTCCTTCGCGGCCTCCTGCAACGGGGCAAGCCCCCCGCGCCCGGTGTCGATCGCATTGGCCTGGAGCCGGGCGAAAAGATCGTCGGTCATCCCCATGCCCGCGCCCGGCGCCAGTCGCCAGACGAAGGTTGGATAGCCCGGAAACCACGCCTCGGGGAAAACGACCATCTGCGCCCCCTCCTGCGCCACCCGGACGATCAGTTCCAGCGCCCGCTCCATGGTCGCGGCGAGGTCCAGCCAGACGGGCGGCTCCTGTATCACGGCAAGCTTCATGGGACTGTCCCCTCAGTTTCGTCCGGCGGCGACGACCAGTTGGCAGGGACCGACAAAGCCGTCGGCTGTCTCCCAGGCCTTCAGCGCCTCGTGGATTTCATCCCAGACGGCGTTCTGCTCGGCCTCGGACAGCCCGCCCATCATCTGGTGCAGTGCACCGAAGCTTTCGCGCTCGAACCGAAGGCAATGCTCGGCGTCCGGCAGGATCACCGGGGCATCGATTACCCGTTCCTCGACATCGCCGAACCCCGCGTCCTTCAACTCGCCCGTCAGCACCCCCGGCCCGCCCAGCGAGAACGGCCCCGGCTGCCCCGGCAGCGGTGGCGGCAGCTTGGCGCGCTCGCGGATGATCCGCACCGGCACCGAAAAGAACCCGTTCGCCTCGGGCGTCGAATAGACGATGGTGGCGAACCGGCCCCCGGGTTTCAGGGCCTTGCGGATGCCGGCAAGGGCGGCCTGCCGGTCGGGAAAATAGATCATGCCGACGCGCGATATGGCGGCGTCGAAACCGGCGGGCGGCACGTCCAGCGCCTCGCCGTCCATGACCTGCGTTTCGAGGTTGTCGAATCCCTGTATCCGTGCGTTCTCGGCGGCGAATTCCAGGATGTTCCCGGACAGGTCCGTGGCCAGAACCCGGCCGCGCGGGCCGACCCTCTCGGCCGCCATCAGCGACTGGTCCCCTGCCCCGGCCGCAATATCCAGCACATGGCTGCCGGGACCGACGCGGGCCATGTCCAGCATCGCCTCGGTCGCCGGCCCCAGCCAGCTGCGCAACAGCTCGCCCCAGTCGTTCCAGGCCCTGGCGGCTTCCTGCCACTGGGCATGGGTGGTTCTCTTGTAGGCTTGCGGATCGAAGGCGGGCGCGTTCATGGCATTCCTCCCTGTGCCGGCATTCCCTGCGGGTGCATTGACACCGCGCCGACCATCGCGGCACGGGGGCCGGAAAATCCCGACGGAAACCCCACGGTTTTCCAATTTTCGCGCTATATTGCCGTTCGGAACCGGCAATTTGCCGGTGCCGGGGACAGACTGGCCGGACGCCTTGCGGATGG
>JALTNO010000227.1 GCA_027000645.1 Paracoccaceae bacterium
AAAAGGTAACTGTCGTAGGCGCTTGCGGCAACAACCTCAAGGATGTGACGGTGGATTTCCCGCTGGGCATGTTCGTCTGCGTTACCGGGGTTTCGGGCGGCGGCAAGTCCACCCTGACCATCGAGACGCTGTTCAAGGCGGCCTCGATGCGGCTCAACGGCGCCCGGCAGACGCCGGCGCCCGTCGAGACCATCCGCGGGCTGGAGCACCTCGACAAGGTGATCGACATCGACCAGCGTCCGATCGGGCGCACGCCGCGCTCGAACCCGGCCACCTATACCGGTGCCTTCACCCCGATCCGCGACTGGTTCGCCGGCCTGCCCGAGGCGAAGGCGCGCGGCTACAAGCCGGGGCGCTTTTCCTTCAACGTCAAGGGTGGCCGCTGCGAGGCCTGCCAGGGCGACGGGGTGATCCGCATCGAGATGCACTTCCTGCCCGATGTCTATGTTACCTGCGAAACGTGCAAGGGCGCGAGATACAATCGCGAAACCCTGGAAATCCGATTCAAGGGCAAGAGTATAGCCGACGTTCTTGACATGACGGTCGAAGAGGCGCGCGACTTCTTCAAGGCCGTGCCCTCGATCCGCGACAGGATGGAGGCGCTGCATCGGGTGGGCCTCGACTACATCAAGGTCGGCCAGCAGGCCACCACGCTTTCGGGGGGCGAGGCGCAGCGGGTCAAGCTTTCGAAGGAACTGGCGCGGCGCGCGACGGGGCGCACGCTCTACATTCTCGACGAGCCCACCACGGGGCTGCATTTCGAGGACGTGAAGAAGCTGCTCGACGTCTTGCACGAGCTGGTGGACCAGGGCAACACGGTGGTGGTGATCGAGCACAATCTCGACGTCATCAAGACCGCAGACTGGATCATCGACATCGGCCCCGAGGGCGGCGATGGCGGCGGCGAGATCGTTGTCACCGGCACGCCCGAAGACGTGGCCGCCTGCGAACGCAGTCACACCGGGCGCTATCTCAAGGACATGCTGGGGGCCGGTCGCGTGGCCGCCGAGTAATCACGAAAACGGCCCGTCCGAGCCGGAACGGGCCTTGCGTGGTCTTGCGGCTTTCGAGTCAGGCCTTGGCTGCGCCGCCATGCCCCTTGCCGCCATGCGACCTGTTGGTGGACCAGCCCAGCATCCTGTAAATCGGGCAGAAGCCGACGGCGCCGGTGACGACCGGGATCAGTCCCAGCCAGAACACCCACCTGTAGGCCCAGTCGGTCCAGTAGAAAAAGCCGGCAATGATCGCGAGGCCGACGATCACGCGGATCACGCGATCCAGAACACCAGTGTTGACGTCGAACATTTTCACATCCTCCGTAACTCTGATCCCGTGCGGGCTGAACGCACGCACCATTGAGAATCTGGTTTGCCGGGGCGGGTTTTCAAGGGGCAGATGGCGGCGCGGGGGTGCGGCTCCTTCCCGGTTACACCCGACGGGGCATGGTGTGTCGGAATGGATTGATCTTTCGTGACGCGCGAGCCGGTTTTCGTGACGCGCGACCCGGTGGCTGACCGCGGGGCCTGGAAGGGGGCTCTGCCCCCCTCGGCCCTGCGGGCCTCACCCCCCGGGATATTTGCGGGCCAGAAAAAGGGTGTCGTTTCGGGAGAGGCGGGCGCCCCGGGGCGGGGTGGACGGGGTCGAACGCGGCTTGTCCTGGCCCGGGAAGCGGTCCGGCGGGCTGTCGATGCTTCATCAGCGACACCAGATGTCGCATTCGGCGCGGCGGCACGCTGCCATTCGGGTCCCACTGGAGCCGACCGGCAGGAGGGGGGTCGACATGGCGAGGAAACCGGAACGCGGACGGCGCGGAGGAGGACGGGCAGGGGCCGCGGCCCGGCGCGGTCCGGCCGTCATCGAGCAGATGCCCTGGCGGTTGCCGGTCAATCTCGATCCGCCGGTGGAGCCGCTTGGCGAAGAGGGCGTGCAGGCCATCCACGATGGCGCCATGCGCATACTCGAAGAGATCGGGGTGCGCTTTCTCAATCCCGAGGCGCTGGCGATCCTGCGCGAGGCAGGCTGCATCGTCGAGGGCGATCTCGTGCGCATGGGGCGCGATTTCGTGATGGAAATGATCGCCCGCGCGCCCGGCAGCTTCACCATCACCCCGCGCAACCCGGAGCGCGAGATCGTGATGGGCGGGGCCTTCCTGCTGTTCGGCAACGTGTCCTCGCCGCCGAACTACTGGGACCTGGATCTGGGCCGCAAGGTTCCGGGGACGCGGAAAACCTGTGCCGATCTTCTCAGGCTCACGCAATATTTCAACTGCATCCACTTCGCGGGCGGCTACCCGGTCGAGCCGGTGGACATTCACGCTTCGGTCCGTCACCTCGACGTGTTGCATGACAAGCTGACGCTGACCGACAAGGTGGTTCATGCCTACAGCCTCGGGCGCGAGCGGGTCGAGGACGTGATGGAGATGGTGCGCATCAGCGGTGGCCTGAGCGAAGAGGAATTCCGCTCGAAACCGCGGATGTACACCAACATCAACTCCACCTCGCCGCTCAAGCACGACCAGCCGATGATCGATGGCTGCCTGCGGCTGATCCGGCGGGGGCAGGCGGTGGTGGTGACGCCCTTCACGCTGGCCGGGGCCATGGCGCCCGTGACCATGGCCGGCGCGGTCGCCCAGTCGCTGGCCGAGGCGCTCTGTGCCATCGCTCTTTTCCAGTACGTGGCTCCCGGCGCCCCCTGCGCCATCGGCACCTTCACCTCGAACGTGGACATGAAGTCCGGCGCTCCCGCCTTCGGCACGCCCGAATACATGCGGGCGACCCAGATGACGGGGCAGATGGCCCGGTTCTACGGGCTGCCGCTGCGTTCGTCGGCCTGCTGCACGGCGAACGTGCCGGACGGGCAGGCGATGTGGGAAACCGCAAGCAGCCTGTGGGCCGCTGTCCAGTCAGGCACCAACATGGTCTATCATGCCGCCGGCTGGCTGGAAGGCGGGCTGATCGCCAGTCCCGAAAAGTTCGTCATGGATTGCGAGATGCTGCAACAGATCCAGCGCTACATGGAGCCGGGGATCGTGGCGACCGATGTGGACGCGCTTGCGCTCGACGCGATCCGCGAGGTCGGACACGAGGGGCACTTCTTCGGCGCGCGGCATACGCAGGACCGCTATGCCAACGCCTTCTATCAACCGTTCCTGAGCGACTGGCGCAATTTCGAGGCCTGGGAGGCCGCCGGAGCGGTCTGGACGCCCGAGCGCGCCCATCGCCTGTTCAAGCGGATCATCGCGGAATTCGAGCCCCCGCCCATGGATGTCGCCATCCGCGACGAGCTGGCCGATTTCGTGGCCCGGCGAAAGGCCGAGGGTGGCGCGCCCACGGATTTCTGAGGCGCATCGCCGGCCGGAGCGTCCCGAAAAGATCTGCAATTTTATCTGTTCAATGGGCGTTAATCGCCTTCGGGCAAGGTTGCCGGGCAGGGATGACAGCGGCCAGGGCGATGCACGGTCTGATCAACAGCGCGATCAAGTCCTTCATCTGCGCGACCTACGGTCGGGGCAGGTGGCGGCGCGTGGCCGAACTGGCCGGGATCGACCCCGGGAATTTCGAGGCGATGCTGCACCATGACGAGGAGCATGGCAGGCGGATCCTGTCGGTCCTGTGCGAGGATCTGGGTCGCGGACAGGCCGAGCTGCTGGAAGACCTGGGCACCTTCCTGGTGTCGCATCCGCGCATGGCGGCGCTGCGCCGGCTGCTGCGCTTCGGCGGTGAAAGCTATGTGGATTTCCTCTATTCCCTGGATGAACTGGCCGGGCGCGCCCGGCTGGCCGTGCCCGATCTTCGCCTGCCGGCGCTGGAACTGTGGGATTGCGGCGAAGGCCGTTACACGCTGATCTGTCATCCCGGCCTTGACGGCTATGGCAGCGTGATGACGGGCCTGCTTCGGGCCATGGCCGACGATTACGGTGCATTGGTGGTGCTGGATCATGAAATGCCCGACCAGGGGCAGGAGGTCATCCGCATCTCGCTGGTCGAGCCCGCCTTTGCCGAGGGACGGGATTTCGCGCTGGGGGCGCGGGGGGCATGACGGAATCCGCCGTTGTGGACGGGCTGCTGGCGGCGCTGTGTCCCATGCACCTGCTGCTGGATCCGACCGGCCATGTTCGCCGGGCGGGGGCGACATTGCAGAAACTGCGCCCCGGCCTGGCGCTTGAGGGGCTGCGCTTTCTCGACCTTTTCGAACCGCTCCGGCCGCGCGCGGTATCGTCCATGGCGGATCTGTGCGCGGCCCCCGGCGGGCTCTTGCGGGTGCGGTTCCGGGCCCCGCCCAGGACCACGCTCAAGGGGATGATCCTGCCGCTGCCGCAGGG
>JALTNO010000228.1 GCA_027000645.1 Paracoccaceae bacterium
GGGCGCGCCCGCCCGACCCGCTCACGGCCGCGCCCCGCGCAGCACCGCCGTCATCTCGGCCAGGATCGCCACCGCGATTTCGGCCGGCCCCGCCGCCCCGATGTCAAGGCCGACAGGCCCGTGAATCCGCCCGATCTCGGTCTCCGAAAACCCGGCCGCCCGCATGCGCTCGACCCGCCTGGCATGGGTCCGCGACGACCCCAGCGCACCGATATAGAACACCTCCGAGCGCAACACCGCCTCCAGCGCCGGATCGTCGATCTTGGGATCATGGGTCAGCAGCACCAGCGCGGTGCGCCGGTCGAGGCCCAGCCGGGCCACCACCTCGTCGGGCCAGTCCTGCTCGATCCGCTCGCCGGGAAACCGCGACGCGCTGGCGAAGGTCTCGCGCGGATCGACGATCACCGGATCATAACCCGCGATCCGCGCCATCGGCACCAGCGCCTGCGCGATATGCACCGCCCCCACCACGATCAGCCGCAAGGGCGGATTGTGTACCGCCACGAAGGTCTCGCCGTCCGCCTCCATCCCCGACCGGTCCATGCGCATCCGCTCGGGATAGGCATCATGCAGCAGTCGCCGCACCCCGGTCTGCAGGTTCACCTCGTAGGCCACCGGCCGGCGCGCCGCCCGCGCCTTCACCAGCTCCTCCAGCAGATCCTCGGGCAGAGCACTGCCCACGGGTTCGACAAGAACCTTGATCGTGCCGCCACAGGCCAGCCCCACGGCGAAGGCGTCCTCGTCGCTTACCCCGAACTCCAGAAGACGGTGTTCGCCCGCCTCGATCGCCTCCTGCGCCTCGACGATCACCGCACCCTCGACACAGCCCCCCGAAACCGAACCCTCGATGCGACCGTCCCCGCCGATCACCAGTTGCGAGCCAACCCGCCGCGGCGCGCTGCCCCAGGTCTGCACCACGGTGGCCAGCGCGGCGCCGACCCCCCCGCGGAACCAGGCCAGGGCGGTTTCGGGGCTGTTGTCGAATCGCTCCATCATCTGTCCTCTGCCTGCCTGTCGCGCATCATGATCCGGGCCGGGCGCACTGTCTGCCCCCCGTTGGTCGCATGGCCAAGGATGTCGGCGGCCCCGGGCGAAGGCAAGCCCCAAGTCGCGCCGAAAACCGTGCCGGCACCGGCCCCGGTGCCGCCCGGGCAGCCCCGCCGAACCGGCGGTTTCCTGCCGATTTGCCAATGAATTCCGCGGTATTGGCGCAAAATCCCGCCCGGTGCTTGCCGCGCCGCCGCGCCGGGTCTAGACAATTGCCCCGAAGGCGCGCCGGCACAGGCGCACCGTACAGGGATGGAACAGGGTGATAAGGGCGTGCGAACGAAACTTGCCATCAGGGTACATGCGTTCCTCGAAAGACATTTCCCCGAACGCCGGGTCTTCCTGAAATCGGATACCGATACGCGGTTCATCCGGCTTCGGCCCGGCACACAGCTTGTGGCGTTTTCCGGCATGGCCCTGGTCCTGTCGTGGACGATCGTGGCCACCGCGATCCTGCTGATGGACAGCATCGGGGCCGGGAACTACCGCGAACAGGCCCGGCGCGAACACGAAATGTACCAGCAACGCCTGCAAAGCCTCGCCGCCCAGCGCGACGAACGCGCCGCCGAGGCCATCGCCGCCCAGAACCGGTTCAACGCGGCGCTGGCGCAGGTCTCGGCCATGCAGTCCGACCTGCTGGCCTCGGAAACCCGCCTGCGCGAGCTGGAAACCGGGCTGGAGGTGGTCCAGATCAACCTGCGCACCGCGCTGAAGGAACGCGACGAGGCCCGCAAGGCGCTGGCGCAGCTTCGGGCGCGGACCGAATCCGACAACCCGGAGCTGGCCATGGCGGAAACCGCGCCGGTGCAGATCGACGCGGTGACATCGGTCCTGGAACGCACCGCGGCCGAGCGCGACCGCATCCGCGCCGATGCGCAGGAGGCCCTGCGCCAGCGCGATGTGCTGGAGCGCGAAATCAGGCTCATGCGCGAACAGAACGACCAGATCTTCCGCCGCCTGGAAGAGGCGCTGCTGATCTCGGTCGAACCGCTCGACAAGATGTTCCGCAAGGCGGGGCTGCCGGTCGATTCGATCCTGCGCCAGGTGCGGCGCGGCTACAGCGGCCAAGGCGGCCCGCTTACGCCGATCTCGTTCTCGACGCGCTCGGCGATCGAGCCCACCGCGGACGAGCTGCGCGCCAACCGCATCCTCGACAAGCTGGACCAGCTGAACCTGTACCGGATCGCCACCGAGAAGGTGCCCTTCGCCATGCCGGTCAAGGCGGCGATGCGCTATACCAGCGCCTATGGTTATCGCCGCGACCCCAAGACCGGCGGCCGGCGCTTTCACAAGGGCGACGACCTGGCCGCGCCCATGGGCACCCCGGTCTATGCCACCGCCGACGGCGTGGTGAAATTCGCCGGCTGGCAGCGCGGTTACGGCAAGCTGGTCATCGTCCAGCACGCTTTCGGCATCGAAACCTACTATGCCCACAATTCACGGCTGCGCGTGCGCAAGGGCCAAAGGGTCTCGCGCGGGGATCGCATCAGTGATATGGGTAGCACCGGACGATCCACCGGATCTCATCTGCACTACGAAATCCGTGTGAACGGCAAACCAGTCAACCCGATTACCTACATCAAGGCAGCGAGAGATGTTTTCTAAGAGCAAGATCCACGAGTCCGGCAACAAAGCCCAGGAAACCGCCAAGCCGGCCAGCCCGGCCCCGTCCGCGCCGGCAGCCGACACCCGGGCCGCCGCGCCCAAGCCCAAGCCGCCGGCCTCGGTCCTGTCGTCGGACCTGCATATCACCGGCAATCTCAAGACCACCGGCGACATCCAGGTCGAAGGCACGGTCGAAGGCGACATCCGCGCCCACCTGCTGACCGTGGGTGAAACCGCTACCATCAAGGGCGAGGTCGTGGCCGACGACGTGGTCATCAACGGGCGCGTGGTCGGGCGCGTGCGCGGGCTCAAGGTACGGCTGACCGCCACTGCGCGGGTTGAAGGGGACATCGTTCACAAGACCATCGCCATCGAAAGCGGCGCCCATTTCGAAGGCTCGGTGCAGCGCCAGGACGACCCGCTCAACCCCGGCGCCCGCAAGACGGCGAAACCTGCCGCCGGAGCCGCAGCCCCCAAGGCCGAGGCCTGACAGCGGCGCGGCGCCCGTCCCGAAGGCACCCGCCGAGAAAATACACACAGAGATACATCCGACGCCGCGGCAGAACGCTATGCCGCGGCGTCTGCCGTTACGCCACCGCGAGCGGCGGGGGATTTTTCATCGACGACAGATGCGCAATTCCGCGCCGGGGGCCATTCCCGGGGGCTATTCCCGAATGCCCCGGGTCCCGAATGCCCCGGGCCGAGGCAAGGCGGTTCAGCACTGCCCGCTGGCAGCGCAGAGATGTTCCTTGACCATCGGTCCGACCTTGCCGAAATCCATCTGCCCGGCATATTTGCCCTTGAGCGTGGCCATCACCCTGCCCATGTCCCGGATCGAGGCCGCGCCGGTTTCCCGCACCGCCGCCTCGACCGCCTTGCGCACCTGTGCCTCGTCCAGCTGACGGGGCAGGAATTCCCGGATGACGGCGATTTCCTCGCGCTCGCGCTCGGCCAGATCCAGCCGCCCGCCCTCCTCGTAGGCGCGGGCGCTTTCCTGCCGCTGCTTGACCATCCGCCCCAGGATGGCCAGCACCTCGGCATCGTCCACGCCGCCTTCCCGGCCCTCGCCGCGGGCGGAAATGTCGCGATCCTTGATCGCCGCATTGATCAGGCGCAGGGTCGAAAGCCGGGTGGCGTCCTTGTCCTTCATCGCCTGTTTGAGAGCGTCATTGACCCGAGTTCGCAAGTCCATCTGTCCTGTCCATCGCATCGGCATCTGAACCCGGGACAATACCCAATGCGGGACCGTCGCACAACAATTCCCCGCGCTGTCGCGGGAAAACCCCGTAACCGCCTGATATCGGGGGCGCTTCGCATCTCATGATGATCCTTAGACCGGGAACGGAGCGGGAATCGCGCCATGCGCCCCCGCCGGCGCGGGTGCTCAGATATCCTGCCCCGGCTTCAACCCGGCCATCTTGCCGGCGAGAACCTCGAAGCGGTTGGCCATGATCTCGTACTGAACGGTGTTGAGCAGCTCGTAGACCTGCTGCATCTTCGGATTCTCCAGCGCCTCGGCATAGGCGCGCAGATCCTCGTCGCTCAACTCGCGGTAGGTCCAGGCCGCCCCCGCCAGCGCCGACTGCTCCAGCACCTTGCGCAGATCGTCCGCTTCGCGCTCCATCATCGCCCGCAATTCATCCGGATCCAGACGCAGCTCGATCACGCCGGCGGCGCTGGCAGCCAGAAGAAAGCGGTACTGGATCTCCTGCAATGCCTTGACCGAACGCCCCGACCCGTCGATCGCCCTGTTCATGCGCCTGAGCAGGTCGAGCCGCGGCGACCCGCTGGCCGCCAGGCCGGACAGGATGCGCGCCCCCTCCCTCAGCCGGATCGTGTCGTCCTCCATCATGTGGGCGGCATTCTCGATCTTCACCAGGCGCTGGCCGAGATCGGAGGCGTAGAATTCGACGGCGTGCTCCAGCAGGTCATCGGGCAGCGCCTTCTCGAGAACGTCCAGCGCCATCTCGCGCATGAGATCGGTATCGAAAACCCGGCGCGCGACCGTGGTCCAGGCGGGCCCGAAGTCGCCCACATCCAGCCCCAGCATCTCGGGCGCGTCCGATGCCGACAGCGCGATGCTGTCCAGCGCCACGTCAAAGCCGGTGACGGTCAGAAACGCCTCGATCCGGGCGCGTTCGGCGGCACCGGCGGGTCCCGGCCCGGCGCCGGCCATGGCGAGGATCAGGATCACGAGCCCGGCAAGCGGCCCGGCGACGGCGGTGCGAAGTCCGATGGCGATATTCATGTCCGTATCGTAAGCGATCTGCGGCCGCGAGCAACGCAAATCTTCCCCGTGCACCGCCGGAGCCCGGGATTTGCGACGGCTTTCCACGGCGCGTTTGCGGCCGCCTCGCGACCCGTTCGACGCATTCGGGGCGGCCGGCCATGCGCCTTGAGCACGATGCGAAAATCGCCCCTTGCCAGCGGCGGAAAACCCGATTAAACGCCTCCTCCAGACCCCCGCGGAGAGGTGCCGGAGTGGTCGAACGGGGCGGTCTCGAAAACCGTTGTGGGTGCAAGCCCACCCAGGGTTCGAATCCCTGTCTCTCCGCCACCATCACCATTGCGAGACATGAGACCCTGCGCGCATTCCTGCGAAATCCCGCGCATTTTCGGGGTTTGGTGCAGCGCTTTCGGCGATGCAAAGATGAGGACCGCGCTCCTCGAGCGGCTAACCCGTCATTGCGAGATCGTTGAAACTGGAAACGAACGCTCGCGTTTCAAGAACCGCGCATAATACCAGTCCGAAACCCGCAGGCCCGCCGCAGTAGCATTCTATGGCAGCGGCATATGGCGACAGAAGTGGCTCGGTTCGTTTGAACAGTTTCGGACATGTCCACAAATGGATCACCCGCCCAGGCCGGCGCCCGCGGGAAAGCGGTTGCCGGGCGCTTTTCATGGGCCGGTGCTTGGCCTATAAGCGCGTAACCCGCGCCGCCCGCAGTTCGCGGGGCCGGGTCACGAGAAATCGGGCGAGGATACCCATGACGGACAACAGCAGACTTGACGCGGATGTGGACTTCATCAGGGCGCTGGCCGAATTGCTGCGCGAAAACGACCTGACCGAACTTCAGGTCAAGCGCGAATACGGCGATGACGGCACGCTCAACGTCCGGGTCAGCCGGGCGGCGCCGGTCGCGCCAGTGGCCGCACCCGCGCCCGCACCCGCACCAGCGCCCTCCGCTCCGGTGGCGGCGACGGCCGCGGAAACCCCGGCAGAGGTGATCGAGGATCCGGCCGATCACCCCGGGGCGGTGACCTCGCCCATGGTAGGAACGGTGTACATGCAGCCCGAACCGGGGGCCGCCCCCTTCATCACCCTGGGCCAGCAGGTGAGCGAAGGCGACACGCTGCTCATCATCGAGGCGATGAAGACCATGAACCACATCCCCGCCCCCCGCGCCGGCACCGTGAAACGGATCCTGGTCGAGGATGGCGCGGCGGTCGAATTCGGCACCCCCCTGGTCATCATCGAATAAGGCGCGGGACATGTTCGACAAGATCCTTGTGGCCAATCGCGGCGAGATCGCCCTGCGCGTGATCCGCGCCGCGCGCGAGATGGGCATCAGCACCGTCGCCGTGCACTCCACCGCCGATGCCGACGCCATGCATGTGCGCATGGCCGACGAATCGGTCTGCATCGGCCCGCCGCCCAGCCCGCAGAGCTATCTGTCCATGCCGGCCATCATCTCGGCCTGCGAGATTACCGGCGCGCAGGCAATCCACCCCGGCTACGGCTTCCTGTCCGAAAACGCGAATTTCGTGCAGGCGGTCGAAGATCATGGGCTGACTTTCATCGGCCCGACCGCCGAGCATATCCGCATCATGGGCGACAAGATCACCGCCATCGAGACGATGAAGGCACTCGGCGTGCCCTGCGTGCCCGGCTCGGACGGCGGAGTGCCGGATCTGGAAACCGCAAGGCGGCTGGCCGCCGATATCGGCTATCCGGTCATCATCAAGGCCACCGCCGGCGGTGGCGGGCGCGGCATGAAGGTGGCCAATTCCCCCGACGAGATGGAATCGGCCTTCCGCACCGCCCGGGCCGAGGCCAAGGCCGCCTTCGGCAACGACGAGGTGTATATCGAGAAATACCTCACCACCCCCCGCCATATCGAGATCCAGGTCTTCGGCGACGGCAAGGGGCACGCGGTGCATCTGGGCGAACGGGACTGCTCGTTGCAGCGGCGCCACCAGAAGATCCTCGAAGAGGCCCCCGGGCCGGCGATCAGCGCCGAGGAGCGCGACCGCATCGGCCGCATCTGCGCCGAGGCGGTGGCAAAGATCAACTATATCGGCGCCGGCACCATCGAATTCCTTTACGAGAACGGCGAGTTCTATTTCATCGAGATGAACACCCGCCTGCAGGTGGAACACCCGGTGACCGAGGCCATCTTCGGCGTCGATCTGGTGCGCGAACAGATCCGCGTGGCCGAAGGGCTGCCCATGTCCTTCACCCAGGACGAACTGGAGATATCGGGCCACGCGATCGAGGTGCGGATCAACGCCGAACGGCTGCCCGATTTCACCCCCTGCCCCGGCACCATCACCGCCTATCACGCGCCGGGGGGGCTGGGCGTGCGGATGGATTCGGCGCTTTATGACGGCTATGCGATCCCGCCCTACTACGACAGCCTGATCGGCAAGCTGATCGTGCATGGCCGCGACCGGGCCGAGGCCGTGGCGCGGCTCAGACGCGCGCTGAGCGAGCTGATCGTGGACGGCGTGGACACCACCATTCCCCTGTTCCATGCCCTGCTGGACGAACCCGACATCCTCGAAGGCACCTACAACATCCACTGGTTGGAGAAGTGGCTTGCCGAGAACCTGCCCGGTTGACGCCCACCCGGGCAGGCAAGGCGTACCCGGCCGGATGATCCGTGCAGGGGCGCGCGCGCCCGGATCTGCCTCCGGTTTGCGGGAATGACCGGGCTGACACCGGAAATCCTGCTGCGCGCCTATGCCGCGGGCGTCTTTCCCATGGCCGAACACCGCGAGGATCCCGACATCTTCTGGGTCGATCCCCGGCGGCGCGGCATCATGCCGCTCAACGGCTTTCACATCTCGCGGTCGCTGGCGCGGCGGATGCGCCGGGGCGGGTTCTCCATCGCCATCAACCGCGACTTTGCCGGGGTGATCGACGGCTGCGCCGCGCGCGAGGAAACATGGATCAGCCACACGATCCGCGACCTCTACCTGGAGCTGCACCGTTTGGGGCACGCGCATTCGCTCGAGGTCTGGCAGGAAGGCGAACTGACCGGCGGCGTCTATGGCGTCACCCTCGGCGCGGCATTTTTCGGGGAAAGCATGTTTTCGCGCCGCACCGACGCCTCGAAGATCGCCCTGGCCTTCCTGGTGGACCGGCTGCGCCAGGGCGGTTTCCAGCTGTTCGATACCCAGTTCCTGACCCCGCATCTGGCCTCGCTGGGCGGGATCGAGATTTCACGCGCCGCCTACCGGCTGCGGCTGGAGCGCGCGCTGGCTCAGTCCGCCGATTTCACCTCGCCCGCGGTGCCCTCGGCCGCAGAGGTGATACAGCGCAACACCCAGACGTCGTAACGGCGGTGATCCAGCGCGTTCAGCGCCGGGCTGGAGGCGATCATCCAGCCGTCGAACAGCTGCTCGTTCTTCCCGGTTTCCCGGATCGTCAGGTAGGCGTAGGCATCCCCCGTGGGGTTGTCCACCGGGTAGCGGCAGTCGCCCAGGGCAACGTCCAGCCCCAGAACCTGGCGCGTCTCGCCCGCGGCGATCTCGACATCTTCGGTGTGCCCGTCCACCTTGTCGAGCCCGCGCAGGATCGCCCCCTTGCCCGAACGGGCCACGATCCGGGGCGCTTGCGGCTCGGGCTGGATCAACTGCGGCTGCTCGGCCGGGTCGAGCGGGACGATCTCGATACGATCCTCCTGCGCGGCCGCGGCCGAGACCAGGGCGAGGCTCAGGATACCGGACAGGACGGACCGCTTCACTCGCCACCTCCGCCATTGCCGGAACCGCCCGAACCCGAGACGAATTTCAGCAGCAGGGTCACCAGGCTGACCGCGCCCTGGGTATCGGCGATTTCCTCGCCCGGCGCGTAGTAGAAGGGCGAGCCGCCGGGCATGATCTCGACGAAATTGCCGCCCAGGAGCCCCTCGGACGACACCACCACGGCGCTGTCATCGGGGATCTGGATGCCGTTCTGCACGGTAAAGCGGGTATCGGCACGATAGGTTTCGGGGTTGAGCTCGACCCCCGTCACGGTGCCGATCTTGACGCCGGCAAGGCGCACGTCGGTGCCCACCGTCACCCCTTCGAGCGAACGGAAGGAGGCGCGCAGCTCGTACCCGTCGCGCGCCTGCGACAGCCCGGTCATCTGGCCGGTATAGACGGCAAAGGCTATTGCCGCGGCCAGAACCGCGCCGCCGACCAGGACTTCGGTGGTATTATGCGACATGCCCGCGCGCCCTGCCGCTCACTCGGGGCTCCAGGCCTCGTAATCGCGCCTCTCCACCGGCTGATGCCCGTCGCGGATCGACCCGGCGGGCGCATAGGCCAGCGCGGTGCCGGTGAGGTTCTCGTGATACGGCTTCTCCCACGGCTTGTGCGGCAGCGGGCTGATCGTGGGCGGTTCCTTGAAGGTATGGTGCAGCCAGCCATGCCATTGCGGGCTGATGCGGCTGGCCTCGGCCTCGCCGTTGTAGATCACCCAGCGCTGGCTGTCGTCCGCATTCCGGTAGAACACGTTTCCCTGCTCGTCCTCGCCGACCTTGACGCCCTTGCGCCAGGTATAGATCTGGGTGTTCAGCGTGGAGCCATTCCACCAGGTCACCGCGCGCAGAAGAGTATTCAGGATTCCCATGAGAGCCTCCGGCCATTGGTCGGGTGCAGATATGGACCAAGCGCGCGCCAAGGTCCAGATGCAAGATCGCGGCTGCGACAGCGGGACCTCTGGCGGGCCGGGCATCCGGGCGGGAAACGGCCGGGGCGCCTGATTTTCCCGAGGCCCCTGCCCCCGCCGCCGGGCCTGCGGAGCGTCAAGGCTCAGGGCAGGACGGCCGTCACCTCGATCTCGATGCGGTATTTCGGATCGATCAGCCCGCATTCGATCATCGTCGCCGCCGGCGGATTGGCGCCGAAGACTTCCCGCAATACCGGCCAGCAGGATTCGAATTCGCCCCGGTCGGGCAGCATGTAGGTCACCCGCACCACGTGCTCGAATCCCGATCCGGCCTGTTCCAGAGCCCGGCCGATGATCTCCAGCGCCGAGCGGCACTGCGCGGCCGCCCCCTCGCCCTCGCCCACGGTGCCGGCCACATGCGCGAAGCCGCCGGCCACCACCGCCCGGCAGTAGGCGACCTTCGCCTCGTATGCGCCGCCGGACGGGATGCGCCGGATGGTCATGGCGTCACCTCATTCGTTGCGGCCCCGGCCGATGGCGGCAGAGGTCCCGTCACGCTGTCGCCAGCCATCCGGAACCTCCATTTTGCCGGTCACGCATCTGCCGGTCGCGCAATCGGGTTCTCACCCCGCCGTGGCCGGTTCCTTCTCGGCATCGGCGTGGATCATCAGCGGCGGGGAATCGCCGCGTGCGGCTTCCTCGTTCACCACCACCTGGGTCACGCTGTCCAGGCTGGGCAGTTCGAACATGGTATCCAGAAGGATGTCTTCGAGGATCGAACGCAGACCCCGGGCGCCGGTCTTGCGCTCTATGGCGCGGCGGGCGATGGCGCGCAGCGCATCGTCGGTGAAGACAAGCTCGACATTCTCCAGCTCGAACAGGCGCTGATACTGCTTGACCAGCGCGTTCTTGGGCTGGGTGAGGATCTTCACCAGCGCGTCCTCGTCCAGATCCTCCAGCGTGGCGATCACCGGCAAACGACCGACGAATTCCGGGATCAGGCCGAATTTCAGCAGATCCTCGGGCTCGAGATCCTGGAAGATCTCGCCCACATTGCGTTCGTCATTGTCGCGCACATCGGCGCCAAAGCCCATGGCACTGCCCTTGCCGCGCTGGGCGATGATCTTGTCCAGCCCCGAAAACGCACCGCCGCAGATGAAGAGGATGTTGGTAGTGTCCACCTGCAGGAATTCCTGCTGCGGATGCTTGCGCCCGCCCTGCGGCGGAACCGAGGCGATGGTCCCCTCCATCAGCTTCAGCAGCGCCTGCTGCACGCCTTCGCCCGACACGTCGCGGGTGATCGAGGGGTTTTCCGACTTGCGGGTGATCTTGTCCACCTCGTCGATATAGACGATGCCGCGCTGGGCGCGCTCGACATTGTATTCGCTGGCCTGAAGGAGCTTCAGGATGATGTTCTCCACGTCCTCGCCCACGTAACCCGCCTCGGTCAGGGTGGTGGCGTCGGCCATGGTGAAGGGCACGTCCAGGATTCGCGCCAGCGTCTGCGCCAGCAGCGTCTTGCCGCAGCCGGTGGGGCCGATCAGCAGGATGTTCGACTTGGCCAGCTCGATATCGTTGCCCGCCTTCTGGCTGTGATTGAGGCGCTTGTAGTGGTTGTGCACGGCCACCGACAGCACCTTCTTGGCCCGCGCCTGCCCAATCACGTAGTCGTCGAGAACGTCGCAGATCTCGCGCGGCGAGGGCACGCCTTCCGAGGATTTGAGCCCCCCGGCCTTGGTTTCCTCGCGGATGATGTCCATGCACAGTTCGACGCATTCGTCGCAGATGAACACCGTCGGGCCCGCGATCAGCTTGCGCACCTCGTGCTGGCTCTTGCCGCAGAAACTGCAGTAGAGCGTGTTCTTGCTGTCGCCTGTCTTCGTCGCCATGGTCCGTCTTACCTTTCGGGCTCCGGTCTGTGCCTGTTCACCTCGCCGGGCAGATCGCCCTGCCTCGGGTTCAGCTTAGGCCAGTGATTTCGGCTCCACAATCTCAAATTGCCTCTGCCCCTTCACCCGCTGGCAAAAGGCCGTGATGCAGGACCCGTGCCTCACCCTTCTGAGGGCTCGGTTATCCCGCGGCTCTCAACGATTTCGTCGATGTGGCCCCATTCCTTCGCCTCTTCGGGCGACATGAAGTTGTCGCGGTCCAGCGCCTTTTCGATGGCCTTCTTGGGCTGGCCGGTATGCCTGGCATAGATGTCGTAGAGCCGGTCCTTGAGCTTCTGCGTCTCGGCCGCGTGAATCATGATGTCGGTGGCCTGTCCCTGATAGCCGCCCGAGGGCTGATGCACCATGATCCGGCTGTTGGGCAGGGCAAAGCGCATCCCCGCCTCCCCCCCGACCAGAAGCAGCGACCCCATGGATGCCGCCTGCCCGATCACCAGGGTCGAACATTTCGGCTTGATGTACTGCATCGTGTCGTAGATCGCCAGGCCCGAGGTCACCACCCCGCCAGGGCTGTTGATGTAGATGGAGATTTCCTTTTTCGGGTTCTCGGCCTCGAGGTGCAGAAGCTGCGCCACCACCAGGTGACACATGCCGTCATGGATCGGTCCGTTGATGAAGATGATCCGCTCTTTCAGCAGGCGCGAGAAGATGTCATAAGCCCTCTCGCCGCGGCTGGTCTGTTCCACCACCATGGGAACGAGCGTATTGTTGTAGGTGTCGACGGGATCAAACATGTGCGCTGCCTGCTCTGTGAATGGGTCCGGGCCTTGTAGCCGGTTTCGGGTTACACGAGTCTTAGTGGCGCCTCGGGGGGGCTGCAAGGGGCGCAAGGCGCAAATTGCGCCGCCCGCCCCCGGGCCGGAGGCGCCTTCTTCCCTTGCCTGGCGCCGCCCCGGGGCGTAGAGCGCGATCGGACACGCAGCCGCCAGGCGTGAAACGGCGCCGTGACGGGGCGACAGGACCGGGACGAAGGCGATGGAAAAGGACGGATTCGTTCAGAAGGGTGCCGCGGCCAGCCTGGCACTGAATTTCGCCGGGCCGCCCCGCGACTACTATTTCCTGCTGCTGCCCAAGGCGACCATGCTGCCCGTGGCCGGGGCGATCGAACCCCTGCGCATCGCCAACCAGGTCACCAGCTCGGAACTCTACCGCTGGTTCATCATGACCGAGAACGGCCGCCCGGTGACCTGTTCGAACGGGATGACGGTGACGCCCGATCTCGCACTGGGGCCGCTGCCGGCGGGCGCGACCGCCTTCGTCTGCTCGGGGGTCGAGCCGCAGAACGCCGCCAGCGAGGCGACGCTCAGCTGGCTGCGCCACGAAGACCGGTTCGGACGGCGCCTGGGGGGGATCTGCACCGGCGCCTTCGCGCTGGCGCAGGCGGGGCTGCTGCGCGGCGAGCCCTTCACCCTGCACTGGGAAAACCAGCCCGGCTTCGTCGAGGCCTTTCCCGACCTCTCCCCCTCGCCCAACATCTTCGAGATATCGGGCAGGTTCATGACCTGTGGCGGGGGCAACGCGGCAACCGACATGATGCTGACCCTGATCGAGCAGCAGCACGGCAAGAACCTTGCCATCATCGTCGCCGACATGTGCCTTCACATGCGCTCGGGCCGCAACAGCGCCCCGCAGAAATCGAACTATGCCGTCGCCATCGGATCGCGCAACCCGCACCTCCTGGCGGCGCTGCACCTGATGCAGGAGGCCATCGAGGAGCCGCTTTCCATCGCCCAGCTCTGCGACCGGCTCGACATTTCCCGGCGCCAGCTCGAACGCCTGTTCCAGCGCTACCTCGACCGAAGCCCCAAGCAGGTCTATTACGAAATGCGCCTCAACCACGCCTATGCGCTGATGAGCGAAACCTCGATGACGGTCACCGAAATCGCGCTGGCCAGCGGTTTTTCCAGCGCCACCCATTTTTCCCGCCAGTTCAAGCGCCGCTTCGGCACCTCGCCGCATTTCTTCCGCAAGAGCTGGGCGTGACCGCCCGGCCCTTCCCGGTATGCCGCGCGGCCCCTGCGGCCAGGGCTCAGTCCCCGACCACCTGAACGGACCGGTTTGGCGCGACGGAAACCGTGCCCTTGCGCCGGATGTGGCGTTCGACCACGTCCCAGATCATCGGCCCCTGCGTGCCCTGATTCACGCTGGCCCAGCCGGCCACCACGTAGGAGCGCGACGGCTCGATCGGCTCGCCGGTCTTCAGCAGCGTCATCTCCGAGATCCGCTGCCCCTGCGGCCTTGAGATGTCGATGCGGAACCCCATGCCGCCCACGCGCACCATGTCGCCGCCCTGCTGGTAATAGGGGTCGGGATTGAACAGGTTGTCGCCCACATCCTCCAGCACCACCTTGAGGAATTCGCCCGTCATCTCGGTCCGGTAGGCCTGCCCGTAGGTCATCGAGGTGACGTTGAAGATGTCTTCGCGCGTGATCTCCTCGCCCGGCAGCAGCGACGGGCCCCAGCGCACCCCGGGCGACAGGGCAATATCGGCTTCGCGTTCCTCCAGCAGCGCCTGGCAGATCAGGTCGTCCCAGGTGCCGTTGAAATTGCCGCGCCGATACAGAAGGCTCTCGGTCCGGCCGATCACCTCGTCCAGCTCGGCCCGGTAGGGCGCGCGCTGTTCCTCGATCAGCGCCGCCACCTCCGGGTCGGGCGCGATCACGTCGGAAAAGATCGGGATCAGCTTGTGCCTGAGCCCCATCATCCTCCCGTCGCGCACGTCCACGTCCACCCGGCTGACGAACTTGCCGTTCGAACCCGAGGCAATGATGTGGGTCTGCCCGACCAGAACCGGCTCGGGCAGCGCGTCATGGGTGTGCCCCGACAGGATCACGTCGATGCCGCTCACCCGCCCGGCCATCTTCTTGTCCACGTCGAACCCGTTATGGGACAGCAGCACCACCAGCTCGGCCCCCTGGGCGCGCACCTCGTCCACCATCTCCTGCATGTGGCGCTCGCGGATGCCGAAGGAATACTCGGGGAACATCCAGCGCGGATTGGCGATCGGCATGTAGGGAAAGGCCTGGCCGATCACCGCGATCTTCACCCCGCCACGCTCGAAGAACTTGTAGGGCAGGAAATCCTCGGACGGCTCGTCCCACTCGGCATCGAAGATGTTCTGCCCCAGCGCCGCGAAGGGCAGCCCGCCCACGATCTCGCGCACCCGCTCGCTGCCCAGGGTGAATTCCCAGTGGAAGGTCATGGCGTCGGGCCTGAGCGCGTTCATCACGTTGACCACGTCCTGCCCTTGGGTGTGATAACAGGTGTAGGAGCCATGCCAGGTATCGCCGCCGTCGAGCAGCAGCGCGTCGGGCCGCTCGGCCCGGATCGCCTTGATCACCGTCGCCACCCGGTCGAGCCCGCCCACCCGGCCGTAGGCGCGGGCCAGCGACACGAAATCGTCATGGGTCAGCGCATAGGCCAGCGCGCTGCCATCCTCGATGCCGTAGAGACGACGATAGGCGGCGCCGGTGACATGCGGCACCTTCCCCTTGTTGACTCCGACACCGATATTGACCTCGGGCTCGCGAAACCAGATCGGTTTCAGTTGCGCGTGAATGTCGGTGATGTGGATCAGGCTCACATTGCCGAAGCTTTCGAATTCCAGAAGCTGCTCCTGGGAGAGCGCCTGCCGCGCCGCCAGCCGCGCCCAGTTGCCGAAACCCGAAGCCCCCACCAGGGCCGAAGCGGCCATGGAGACCTGAAGAAAATCGCGCCGCGATATCATGTCATCCTCGTTTTCCGGATTGTTGCCGCGCCCTCGGGCGCCCGCCCCCTCTTCATCTTGCCGGAAAATACTCCGGGGGGTGCGGGGGGC
>JALTNO010000229.1 GCA_027000645.1 Paracoccaceae bacterium
CTCGTGTTCGCCGGCGCCGTTGGAGGTGCGCTTCGAACATCCCCGCCCCGACGGCGCCGGCGAACACGAGATGCTGTTCGGCGCCCCGGTCGAATTCGGTCGGCGGACCAATGCCTTTGCCTTCCGCCGCAGCGATCTGGACGCGCTGATGCCGGATCAGGACCCCTATCTTGCCTCGGTGGTCGAGCGCTTCCTGCAAAGCCGCTGCGAATTGCAGGCCAGCCCGCAGGATTTCGCCCAGGCCGTCAAGAACGAGATCCGGATGCATCTGGGCGAGACACTGCCGACGATGGCCGACATCTCGCGCCTGTTCGGAATGCCCGAAACGACATTCCAGAAGCAGCTGCGCGAGCGCGGCCTGAGTTTCGGAGACATTCTCAAGGCCGCCCGGCAGGAGCTTGCGCTGCACTACATGGCCGATACCGACATGCCGCTGACCGAGATCGCCTCCAGCCTCGGCTATTCCGAACTCTCGGCGTTCTCGCGGGCATTTCGCAACTGGACCGGGATGAGCCCGATGCGCTATCGTCGGCAACTGGGCGAGAAACCGGGCCTTCAGAACGGGTGAGCGGTCTGCGCAGGGGGCCGCGCGGCGCTCACCCTGTGGCTACGGGCTCGGCCACCGCTGGCCGGTGGCCGCCGGCCTCGAGCGCGCGGCCGGCGGCGATCAGGATGTCCTCGCGGAACCGCCCGGCCACCAGCTGAACGCCCACCGGGCGCCCGGCGGCCATGCCGGTTGCCACGCTCATCGCCGGCAGGCCGAGGGCCGGCAGGGCGCGTTGCAGCAGCTGGGCCTCGAGAACATCCGCAAAGTCCCGGTCCGAGCGGACGTCCTGCTGCTGATCGAAGGGCAGGGTGGCGGAGACCGGGCAGATCAGCAGCGTATGGCGTTGCAGGAAAAGCTCCCATTGCCGGGCCAGCGTCGCCCGCCTTTGCAGGGCCTCCATGACGCTGTCCAGGTCGATCGGCCCGGCATCCTCGCGCATCAGCCGGAAGACGAACTGCGAATCGCGTTCGCCTTCGCGCTCGATCATTTCCTCGGCGCCGAAGCGGGTTTCGGCCATCCACAGCGTGGCATTGATCCGGGCGGCCTCGCGGATCGGCGGCGGGGGTGTTTCCTCGACTGTCCAGCCGGCGTCTTCAAGGATGCGCGCAGCCTGCGCGAGTGCGGCGCGGATTTCGGCCGACACGGCCATGCCTTCGGGGGCCGGCGCGAGTGCCGCGCGTTTTTCGAACGGGGCCGGGTCCAGCGGAACCGGAGCAAACCAGGGGTCGCGCAGGTCCGGCGCGGACATGGCCCGCAAGGCAAGCTCGATATCGTCCATCGACCGTGCGATGGGGCCGGAAACCGCCATGATCTGGGCGCCGATGAAACGGTCGGGTGCGCTGGCGTTCCAGGCGGGAATCCGCCCCGGCGTCGGGCGCAGCCCGTGCAGGCCGCAGGCATAGGCGGGATAGCGGATCGACCCGGCAATATCGGTGCCGTGGCCGATGGCGCACATGCCGGCAGCCACCGCCGCCGCTGCTCCACCCGAGGAACCGCCCGGCGTGATGGCGGCGTTGCGCGGGTTCAGGGTCTGCCCGTGCAGGTCGTTGGTGGTGAACCAGCGCAGGGAAAAGGCCGGCGTGTTGGTGCGCCCGACGATGACCCCGCCGGCGCGCCGGATATTGGCCACCACCGGGCTGTCCTGTTGCGCGATGGCGTGTTTCAGCAGCTTCAGCCCGTTGGTCGTGGCGTATCCCTTCTGGTCCACATTGACCTTGATGGTCACCGGCATGCCCGCAAGCGGCCCCGGATCCTCGCCCCGGGCGATTGCCGCGTCGATCGCGGCGGCGTTGGCCAGCGCCTCGTCGCGGCAGTCCTGAACGATGGCGTTGATTGCCGGGTTGATCGCGTCGATGCGGGCAAGATGGGCGCGGGCCACCTCGGCCGCCGAAACCGAAGCTTCGCGCACTTTCTTCGCGATCTCTGCCGCCGACAGTTCCCACAGTTCAGCCATCCCGTTCCTTTCCCGCCGGGGCGTGCCGGGCGCTCATTCGCCGCGAAAGACCTCGTCGGTTTCCACCTGCAGGGCGGTCGCCAGCGCGTTGGTCTGCGAGGCCATGGCGATGACGGCCAGCAGCTCTCCGTGCATCTCGGGGGTCATCCCCTTTGCCCGCGCGGCTGCCGTGTGCGAATGGGTGCAATATTCGCAGCCATTGGCGATCGACACCGCCACATAGATCATCTCTTTCGTCAGCGGGTCCAGTTCGCCCGGGCCCATGACCTGCTTCAGCCGCTCCCAGGTCGCCTTCAGCAGCGGCGGGTCATTGGCCAGCGCGCGCCAGAAATTGTTGATGTAATCCGTGCCCCGCACGGAGCGGATGTCGTCGAAGACGGCCAGCACCTCGGCGCTGGCCGCTTCGTCCGAAATCAACGGAACCGTTGCCATCAGACCAGCGCGATGATGCGTGCCGGCCCGCCCGAGCCACCCCTGTGCGCGGGCGCTCCCACCACCAGCGTGGCTCCGGCGGCCGGAACCTTGGCAAGATTGCGCATGTTCTCGATCCCGTAGCGGCCCGAGGGCAGCCATGCGTAGTGGGTGACGAAATCCTTGGACTTGCCATAATCCAGCGACAGCGTGTCCACGCCCATGGCGACGGCGCCGGACTCTTCCATCAGCATCTGCGTTGCCTCGATGTGGAAGCCGGGGAAATGCATCACGCCATCCGCATCGGCGCCGCGGAACTTGTCGGACCCGATGTGCTTTTCCCAGCCCGAATGCATCGCCACGCAGGCCCGATCCGGGATTGGCCCGTTCTTCGAGATCCACGCCTTGATGTCATCCGGCGTGACCTGCGCATCGGGGTTGTTCGCCGCCTTTTCGTGGATGTGGATCACGCACAGCGGAACCACCAGGTCGCTGACCGGGATTTCGTCCACCGAATTGCCATCGGCCGAAAAATGCAGCGGCGCGTCAATATGGGTGCCGGTGTGTTCGTTGATCGTCAGCTCGAACAGGTTGAAGCCGTGCTCCTTGAAATTGAACTTCTGCTCCTGCGAGATGCCGGGAGCGCCGAAATAGGTCGGGAAATCCTTGTCATAGACATGGGTCATGTCCACCACCTCGGAATGGCCCGCCGCCAGCGCCGGCGGCGCCGAGGCCACCGTGCCGACTGCCGCGGCAACGCCCGCGGCCGCGCCGGTCCTGAAGAATTGCCGCCGCGAAAGCATCTTTTCCTTCACGGCATTCATGACGCAAACGTCGCACATTTGCTTGTCCTCCCTGATTGCGTTTCCATTCCCGGGCGGGCTCTGCGGCCTGCTCCGGGGTCGTGACGGCCAGATCCGAAATCCTCTCGCGCACCGACAAGGGGCGCGATCCGAACCTTCGGGCCTGACCTGGCGCAAAGCGTAAGACCGTTCCCGCCGTCATGTCCAGCGGCAAGGTCGCCGATTTCAGATCGGGCGGCCGCGCATCAGGGCAGGCAGGTCGCCGGTCAGCCCGGCAGCCTCGCGGATGAAATTGCGGCGCAGGGCGGGGATGGCGCCGACCAGCCCCATGCCCATGTCGCGCCCGAGGCGCAGCAGCGGGTTGTCGTTCGAAAACAGCCGGTTGAACAGGTCGGTCGCGGCCACCATCGTGGCCGTGTCGAAGCGCCGCCACTGCTGGTAGCGCCCCAGCACCTGCGGCGCGCCGATATCCTCGCCCCGGCGGCGGGCCAGTGTCAGCACCTCGGCCAGTGCCGCAACGTCGCGCAGCCCGGCATTGAGCCCCTGGCCCGCGATCGGATGCATCCCGTGGGCTGCATCCCCCACCAGCGCCACCCGCTCGGCCACGAAGCTTTCCGCAACGGTAAGGTTGAGCGGGTAGCTCCAGCGCCGGCCGGCCAGCCTGATCCTTCCCAGGAAGTCCCCGAACCGGGGGCGCAGCGCGGCCAGATAGCCGTCATCGTCCAGCGCGTTGATGCGGGCGGCCATGGCCGAGCCCTCGCTCCAGACGATGGAGCTGACATTGCCCGGCAGCGGCAGGATGGCCAGCGGCCCCGGCGGCATGAAGAACTGGTGCGCAATGCCGTGATGAGGCAATTCATGCGCGATGGCACAGACCAGCGCCGTCTGGCTGTAATCGTGGCCCTGGCGGCTGATACCGGCCCGTCGCGCGGTGCCGCTGGCGCGCCCGTCGCAGCCGACCAGCAGCGTGCCGGCAAGTTCCCTGCCGTCGTCCAGGGTGACGGTGACGCCCGACGGTCCGGCCTGTTGCGCCACGACGGTCGCGCCGCCGATCCGGGTGATG
>JALTNO010000230.1 GCA_027000645.1 Paracoccaceae bacterium
GACGGACCTGCAAACCCGCCGTGAGGCGCTCCTGGCCGCGCGCGCCTCGGGCGTTGCCCGGGTCACATACGAGGGCAAGACGGTGGAGTATCGCAGCCTCGCCGAGATCGACCGGGCCATCGAGGCGCTCGATCGCGAGATCGCCGCGGCTGAGGGGCGGCGGGTGATCCGGCATTTGCGCGTGACCACGGACAAGGGGCTCTGAGCGATGGGCCTGTTCGATGCCCTGCGCCGCCGGGGGGCCGGCGGGGCCTCGGGCGTGCGGGCGCGTCTCGAGGGCGCCATGGCCCGGCGCCGGCTCAGGGGCTGGCAACCGCCCTTGGAGAACATCAATTCGCTGGTCGCCTCGGGCGGCCCGCGCCTGCTGGCGAGATCGCGCGAACTGGTGGTCACCAATGGCTATGCCGCCAATGCCTGCGAGGCCTGGGCCGCGAACCTCGTCGGCGACGGGATCAAGCCCTCGTCGCTGCTGGAGGACGGCGAACTGCGCGACAAGCTGCAGCGGCTGTGGCTTGCCTGGACCGACGAGGCCGATGCCGACGGGCTGACCGACTTCTACGGGCTGCAGGCGATGGTGGCGCGCGAGATGTTCGTGGCCGGGGAATGCTTCGTAAGGTTGCGCCCCCGCCGGCCCGAAGATGGTCTGCGCGTGCCCTTGCAGGTGCAACTGCTGCAATCGGAGATGCTGCCGTTCGACAAGACGGAGACGGCCTCGAACGGCAATGTCATCCGCTGCGGCATCGAGTTCGACCGGATCGGGCGCCGCGTGGCCTATCACTTCCGGAGGCGCCATCCGGGCGACAGTACCGACAGGGGAGACACGATCCCGGAGACGGTGCGGGTGCCGGCGGCAGATGTGCTGCACATCTACCGGCCGCTCGATGCCGGCCAGATCCGCGGCCTGCCGCATGTGGCCCCGGCCATGGTGCGGCTGTTTCTCTTGGACCAGTACGACGATGCGGAGCTTGACCGCAAGAAGACCGCGGCGATGTTCGCGGGCTTCATCACCAAGGCCGCCCCCGAGGAACAGCTGATGGGCGCGGTGGAGGATGCGGACGACGGCACCGGCGTTGCCAGCCTCGAGCCCGGCACCCTGCAGGTGCTGCTGCCGGGCGAAGACGTGACCTTCTCCTCGCCGGCCGATGTCGGCGGCGGCTACGAGGCGTTCCAGTATCGCACCCTGCTGGCAATCTCGGCCTCGCTCGGGTTGCCCTATCACCTGGTGACGGGGGATGTCCGGCAGGCGAACTACTCGAGCCTCAGGGCCGAACTGGTCGAGTTCCGCCGGCGCTTCAGCCAGCTGCAGCACGGGGTGATCGCCCATCAGCTTTGCAGGCCCATCTGGGAGCGCTGGCTGGAGACGGCGGTGCTGGCCGGTGCGCTCGAGCTGCCGGACCGAGCGGCGGCCCGGGCCGTGCACTGGATCCCGCCGCGCTGGGACTGGGTGGATCCGCTGAAGGACATCCAGGCGCAGCTGCTGGCGATCGAGGCGGGGCTCATGTCGCGCCGCAAGGCGGTGGAGGCCACCGGCTATGACATCGAGGAGATCGACCGCGAGAATGCGGCTGATGCGGCCCGCGCCGCCGAGCTGGGGCTGAGCTACACCCGTGGGCCGGGCACGCCGCAGGCTGCGGGTGCCGCACCGCCCCCGCAAGAGACCGAACCCAAGACCCCCAACAAGGGACCCTGATCCATGACCAACTGGTATTCGATCCGCGCCACCGCCGAGGGCGCGGAACTTTCGATCCATGATGAGATCGGCGCTTACGGCATCTCCGCCAAGGACTTCATCAATGACCTGGGCAAGCTGCCGGGCGATGCGGCGCTGACCCTGCGGCTCAACAGCCCCGGCGGCTCGGTGTTCGATGCGGTGGCCATCTACAATGCGCTGAAGCGCCACGCGGGCACCGTCACCGTGAGCATCGACGGCATTGCCGCCTCGGCTGCCTCCTACATCGCCATGGCGGGCGACAGCGTTGTGATGCCCGAGAACGCCTTCCTGATGATCCATGACCCTTCGGGCCTGGTGATGGGCACGGCCGCCGACATGCGGGCCATGGCCGAGGCGCTGGACAAGATCGCTGGTGCGCTGGTGAAGGGCTATGCCGCGAAGTCCGGAAAGGCGGAAGATGACGTCGCCGCGCTGATGGCGGCCGAGACCTGGTTCACCGCGGCCGAAGCCGTGGAGGCGGGATTTTCTGACAGCATGAGCGAGCCCGTGAAGATCGCCGCCAGATTCGATGTCACGCGCTTCCGCAATGCGCCGCCCGAGGTGGTCGAGGCGTTGGCGAAGACTGGAGATGCGAAGAATGGAGAGGTGAGGGCCGCGGGCACGGCGGGTGGTGACCCCAGCCCCCCGACATCGGAGAACAGCGAGGTGGTGCGGCCCGCCGTGCCGGTACCGCCCGTGGAAAGCACCACGCCACTGGTGACCGATCCATCCGCGGCACCCGAGTCCTCCACCGCCCGCACCGAGGCGATGGATTACGCCCGGGCGGTGGTCGATCTCTGCCGCCTCGCCGGGCAGCCGCAGATGGCGGCCGGGTTCCTTGCGCGCGAGGCCAGCCTCGAGGAGGTCCGCGCGGCCCTGCTGACCGCCCGTGCCGAGGCCGATCCCGAGATCACGGCGCATCATCCGCAGCCCGGTCCGGGTCCCTCGGCCCGACCCTGGGCCGACATCATCAACCGCACCTTCAAGCGCAAGGGATAACACATGACCGTTCTTTCCGAGACCACCCACCCGGGCGGCTTCCTCGTCTGGGAGGCCTTCCGCGATTACACCCGCGAGGTCGTCACCATCGCCACCGGGACCAGTAACCCGGTGCTCGAGCCCGGCACCGTGCTGGGCAAGATCACCGCAACCGGCAAATACGCCGCCCACGACCCAGCCGCCCTCGACGGCACCGAGACCGCCGTCGCCGTGCTCTGGGGCAAGGCCGACGCCACCGCGGCCGACGTGAACGCGGTGGTGCTCCTGCGCGGGCCCGCCATCGTCAACGGCAACGATCTGGTCTTTGCCGGCACGCTCACCCAGCCCGAGATCGATGCGGTGCATGCGGCCCTGGCTACCGCCGGCATCCTGGTGCGCTGACACCTGACAAGCTGAAAGGACATTCCCATGCCCACCATGGACATCTTCGACACCGATGCCTTCTCGGTGATCGAGCTCACCCGCGCGCTGGAAAACATCCCCTACAAGCCGGCGACGCTCACGGGCTCCCGCCTCTTTGCCGATCGCGGGGTGCGAAGCCGCACCGTCGTGATCGAGAGCCGCGACGGCACGCTCTCGCTGATCCCGTTCTCCGAACGCGGTTCGGCTTATGAGCAACAGATCCCGGAACGGCGCGACGTGCGGGCGTTTGTGTGCCGCCAGTTCAAGAAGCAGGACGTGCTCTGGGCCTCCGAAATCCAGGGCATCCGGGCCTTTGGCACCGAGAGCGAGACCCAGCAGATCCAAGCCGAGGTGGCAAGGCGGCTGAAGCGCCTGCGCAATGACGCCGAGGCCACCTTCGAGTATCACCTGCTCAACGGCATCCAGGGCAAGGTGCTCGATCCCAAAGACGGGGCGGTGGTGATCGACTACTTCACCGAGTTCGCAATTACCCCGGCAACAGAGGTCAACTTCGATCTGGCCAACACCAGTCCGGCCTCGGGTGCGTTGCGAAAGAAATGCCAGGCGCTGATCGAAAGCGTCGAGGGGGATCTCGGCGGGCTGTCCACCGGGGCGGTGCAGCTGCGCGCCGAATGCGGATCGGCCTTCTTCTCGGACCTCGTGGCCCACAAGGAAGTACGCGAGACCTATCTCAACACCGCCGCGGCCGCCGATCTGCGCGCGCGGGTGGCCGACGAGGTCAGCTTCGGCGGCATCACCTTCCGCCGCTACCGGGGCAATGCCGCCTTCGGGGTGCCGCCCGACAAGGCCTTCTTCTATCCCGAGGGCGTGGAGGGGCTCTTCGAGATCTACTATGCGCCCGCCGATACCTTCGAGACCGTCAACACCCTCGGCCTGCCGCTTTACGCCCGCTCGATCCCGGATCGTGACCGTGACGAGTGGGTGCGCCTCGAGATCGAAAGCAACCCGCTGCCGATCTGCACACGGCCGCAGGTGCTCAGGAGCGGAAGGCGCGTCTGATGACCGCCTACGCCGTGGCACTGGATGCGCTGTTTGCCGACGTGAACCTTGGCCTCGACGCCACCTGGTACCCGGCCGGTGGGGCTCCCGTCCCCGTCCGGGTGATCCGCAAGGCG
>JALTNO010000231.1 GCA_027000645.1 Paracoccaceae bacterium
CTACGACGCCGTGCGCCGGGGCGGTACGGGCATCAGCGGACATCCTCCTTGCGGCGCACCTTGTCCATCCAGACCTGCCCGCCCCGGCGCACGGCGTCGTAGACCGCGCGGCCCACCGCCTCGCCCGCCGCCGTATGCAGCCCGGCGAAGGGAGCGTGGCCTTCGGGGGCGGCCAGAGCGATACAGTCGGTGCCGGTGCCCGTTGCGGTGCCGGTGGCCAGCCTGTGCCGGGTGTCGATCACCGCCGCCGTGCGCGCCTGCGCGGCGATGGTCAGCGCCTCGATCTGGGCGGCCTCGGACAGCGGCGCGGAAAGGATCACGGCGATGTTGATGGTGCCCCAGTTCCCGCCGCTCCGGTCCAGCCGGGTGCCGACACGTTCGGCGTTGGACAACCCCACCGTGGCCACGCAATGCGCCGTTACGCCATCGGCGGTGGCCTCGGTCATCTCGAACGCGTCAAGGTCGCGCGAAGTCAGCATCGTCACCGCCCCGGCGCGACCGCGCGCCGCCAGTTCGCGGCGCAGCCAGGCGGTGACGTCGAGGTCCTCGGGCAGGTCGGCGTTGCGCACCTCGCGCCACAGGATCAGTTCCGCGGTCACGAAGCCGGGGCGGACAAGCGACCAGCTCAGCACCCGCCTTGGTGCGGGCAGGCGCAGCTCCAGCCAGGGTCGGGCAAGCGTCAGCTTCATCGGACCACCTCGATCGGCTGGAACACCGGCCCCTGCGGGGTCGATCCGTAGAAGGCCGTGATCCCGAACACCTTTTCCACATTGGCAGGGGCAAGCACCCTGTCCGGCGGCGCGTCCGCCACCAGCCGCCCGTCCTGCATCAGCAGCAGCCGTGAGCAGTGCCGCGCGGCAAGGCCCAGATCGTGCAGCGACACGATCACCGCGCGCCCTTCGCGGGCAAGCCCGGCAAAGACCTGCATGGTGGCGATCTGGTGGGCCGGATCCAGCCCCGCGATCGGTTCGTCGGCCATGAGCAGCGGCGTGTCCTGCGCCAGCGCCCGCGCAATCAGCACCCGTGCCTGTTCTCCGCCCGAAAGCCGCGTGGCGATGCGGTCGCGGAGCCCGGTCAGTTCCATCCGGGCAAGGGCGGCCTCGACGGCGGCGCGATCGGCCGGGCGCAGCCGGCCGTGGCGGGGCATCTGCGGCAGGCGGCCCAGCGCGACCACCGTTTCCACCGTGACCGGCCAGGCGATGTCGCGGCTTTGCGGCATCCATGCGGCGGTGCGGGCGCGCGCCGCCCGTGGCATCGCCGCCAGAGACGAGTGCCCCGTCGCCGGCAGCAGGCCCAGCGCCGCGCGCATCAGGGTCGTCTTGCCGGCGCCGTTGGGGCCGATCAGGCCGATGCATTCGCCGGGATTCACGGTCAGGCTGACCCCGTCCACCGCCGCGCGGCCGCCGCGCCGCACCGTCAGCCGGTCCAGCGAAAGCAGGCTCATGGCATTTCCCTCCGGGTGCGGTAGATCAGATGCAGGAACAGCGGCGCCCCCACCAGCGCCATGAGCACCCCGAGCTTCAGGTCGCGTTCGGGCAGCAGCACGCGCACGGCGATATCGGCAGCCAGCACCATCGCCGCCCCGCCCAGTGCCGAGGCCCACAGCAGCGCCGAGGGCCGCGCACCTACCAGCGGGCGCAGCAGGTGCGGCACCACCAGTCCGACGAAGCCGATGGCGCCCGCGACCGCCGTTGCCGCCCCGACCGAGGCGGCGGTGCCCAGGATCAGCAGCAGCCGCAGGCGGACAAGATCGGTTCCCATCGCCTGCGCCGCGTCCTCGCCCAGCGTCAGCATGTCCAGCCCCCGTCCCAGCCCGGCCAGCATCGCCCAGCCCGCAGCCATGAAGGGCAGCGCCAGCCACAGATGGGTGAAGGAACGGTCGGCAAGCGATCCCATGGTCCAGAACACGATGTCGGCGGCGGCAAAGGGGTTGGGCGAGAGATTGAGCACCAGCGAGGTCAGTGCCCCGGCCAGCGCCGAAATCGCGATACCGGCAAGGATCAGCGTGATCGACCCGCCCCGCGGCCCGGCCAGCGCGAGGATCAGCAGCACCGCCAGCACCGCCATGCCCAGCGCCGCCAGCGGCAGCGCCAGGGAAAATTGCAGCGCCAGCCCCGACTGGATGGCCAGCACCGCGCCCAGTGCCGCGGCCCCCGACACGCCGATCAGGCCCGGCTCGGCCAGCGGGTTGCGCAGATATCCCTGCAATGCCGCCCCCGACAGGCCCAGAGAAGCCCCCACCATCGCCGCCAGCAGCGCCCGCGGCAGGCGGATTTCCCGCATCACGATGGACAGCGGCGTGCCGTCATCGGCAACCAGCGCGGCAAGGCTTCGCAGCGCCGGCGCCCCGGCATGGCCGGTCACCAGCGACAGGGCGAAAAGCGCCACGCACAGCGCGACAAGGGCGAGCGCGAGCTTCATTGCTCCGGCCCCCTCTGCGCCCCGCTCTGCGTTCCCGGCCCCGCCGCCAGCTGCCGCAGCGACCGGATGGCCTCCAGCACCCGCGGCGTGCCGCAGATCCAGTCGCGATCGGTCAGGGAGCCGATCACGCGGCTGCGCTCCAGCGCCCGCAGGGCCGGATGGGAAAGCGGCTCTTCCGCCCGGGCCTGGCCGGGATAGTCGCGCCCCTTCACGATCACCTCGGGGGCCAGCAGGATCAGCCGCTCCAGCGGCAGCGTTCCGCCCCATTCCAGCCCGGCCTCGTCGGCGATGTTGTCGAAGCCGGCAGCCTTGAGGATGTCGCCGGCCAGCGACCTGTCGCCCAGGGTAAAGCTGTTGACGTAGTAGAGCGCCGCGCGCGGCCGCCGCTTCGGCGCCCGCCGCAGCGCCGCCAGATCGGCATTGAAGCGCGCGATCATGCGCCCGGCCGCCTCTTCGCGTCCCAGCACCCGGCCCATGCGGGCGATGCGCCGGGGGATGTCGGCCAGCGATTGCGCCGGGGCGAAGCGTTCCACCCGGATGCCGAGGCGGCGCAGCATCTGCACGGTGGCATCCGAACTGTAGGTGCCGGCCAGCACCAGGTCGGGGGCGAGCAGATAGACCTCCTCGGCCCCCGATCCGTTCGCTGGCAGTCTTCGCGCGGCCTCGAACATGGCCGAGCTGTCGGGGTCGTGGGCCAGCCGCGACACCGAAACCAGCTGCCCCGGCGCCGCCAGCATCAGCGCCAGCTGGTCGGTGCACAGGTTGATCGACACCACCCGGCGGGGGGGCTCCGGCCGCTCCTGCGCCCCGGCCGGCACCGCCGCGCCCGCAAGGGCGAGCGCGACGGCAAGGGATATGATCCTAGAAGGCCGCACGCAGCCCCGCGAAGATCGCCCGCCCCGACGCGTTGTATCCGGCCGAGGTCTGGTAGGTTTCGTCGGTCAGGTTCTCGATGCGCAGATAGGCGGCCGCGCCGTCGGTCAGCTGGTAGGACAGGCCGGCATTGACGACCGTGTAGTTCGGCATGGCGGTGCCAAACTCGTCGGGGCGGTCGGCCACGTGCTGCAACGAGAGGTTGGCCCGCCACCTGTCGGACAGATCGGCGTTCAGCCCGACCACCAGGTCATGCCCCGGCACCCGCAGCAGCCGCGCGCCGGTGGCGTCGGAAGTCTCGGTATAGGTGTAGTTTCCGAACAGCCTGACCCGGTCACTGACCGCCCATGCCCCCGCAAGCTCGACCCCCTTGGTAGTCGAGGTTCCGGCGACCTGCCGATACTGCCCGGTAAAGACCGGAACGAAGGAGAGGACGACGAACTGGATCAGATTGTCGATCCGGTTGTAGAAGGCGGTGCCGCGCAGATAACTGCCGGGGCCGAACTGACGGGTCACGCCCAGCTCGAAGCTGGTGCTTTCCTCGGGACGCAGCGAGGGGTTGCCGTAAAGCGTGCTGTTGAGCTCGTAGAGCGAGGGCGCCCGGAACCCGGTCGCCGCGACGGCGTTGAGCGTCGTGGCATTGCTCAGCTGCCATGCGGCGGCCAGCCGCCCCGACAGGTTGCCGCCGAAGGACTGGTAGTTGTCATAGCGCAGCGATGCGGCCAGATCGACATCCTCGCGCGGGGCATAGAGGGCCTCTGCGAACAGGCCGGAATTGTCTTCCGAGCCGCTGTCGGCGCCGGTGTCGAAGCTTTCCCGCTGCCAGTCGGCGCCGAAGGTATATTGCAGCGCGTCGGACTGGCGGTAGACGCCGGTGTAGTCCAGCTTCTGGCGCTTGCCGAAGAACGGCGAGGAGAAGC
>JALTNO010000232.1 GCA_027000645.1 Paracoccaceae bacterium
CCGGTCGAGGATTCGCGCAGCGAGATCGTAGTCGTCCAGGAAATAGCCGGGCCGGTCCACGGGGTTGAGCGGTTCGATGGTGAAACGGCGGTCGGGAAAGCTCTCGGCCAGCCATTGCAGGTTGCGCAGGAAGCAATCCTCGGCTTCCGCTCCCTTGGCGCAACCGGCCATGACATGGATCAGGCCGGGGCGGATAACCCTGGCCACGCCCATCACCCGGTCGATATCGCGCCGGAACCGTTCTTCTCCGCCCGGCAGGGCTGCAAAGCCCCCGGCCCCGCCCATTTCCTCGGGCGGCGGGGCGTTGACGAGCACCAGTTCAAGGTCGAACCGGCTCAGCCGCTGCCGGATGTCCCCGGCCGGATGATCGTAGGGGAAAAGGATCTCGACCGCGCCAAACCCGGCCTCTGCCGCGGCCGCAAAGCGTTCGGCGAAGGGCAGCTCGGTGAACAGCAGCGAAATATTGGCGGCGAATTGCGGCATGGGAGATGATGCGTTGCAGATCCCTGGTGATCTTCATGGATGGCGCGCCCGGCCGGCGCGATCAAGCGCGAAGCATGGTCGCGGGCGGGTGCCATGTTCGGCGGCTCACGCCTGTTCGAGTTCTTCCGAAGGAATGATCGGGAAGAACCGTCCCGACGACCACAGGCCGAACCAGCCGTCGTGATGTTCGCCGAGATCGACCAGCCGGTAGAAGCTCTTGCGGTCGATCAGGGCCTCCAGCTCGGCGCGGATCAGGACATAAGGCGCCGGTTCGCCGGTTTCCGGGTCGCGTTCGACCCGAATCGGGTGATCGGGACCGGCAACGGCCCTGTCCCCGACATTGGTGACGAATTCGAGAACCTGGTCCCGCCCCTTGCCGCGGCCCTCGAAATCGACCGCGACGAAAGGGGCGTCATCGACGGTTATGCCCACCTTTTCCACCGGCGTGACAAGGAAGTACCGCTCTCCCTCCTTCTTGAGGATGGATGAAAACAGCCGCACGAGTTCGGGCCGGCCGATCGGGGTTCCAAGGTAGTACCACGTCCCGTCCCGCGCGATCCGCATGTCCAGGTCGCCGCAGAAGGGCGGGTTCCACAGATGCACGGGCGCAGGCCCCTCCCGGCGGGCGGCCTTCACGGCGCCCGCTATGCTGTCGGCCGAAGGGGGGTGCCGGTTGTCGTGGCTGTCGGTCATCTTCCTGTCCCGCCCGGTTGACTGAGGATGCAATATAGCCGGCGTGGCCGGAATGTCATGGTGTGACCCGGTTCCGGTCGGGCGAAAAGGGAACGGGGCGTCTCCGATGACCGGAGAACGCCCCGCAGCCTGTCGCATTCCACCCGTCAGAGAATGAAGTCGTCGGCGACGGTGATTGCGCTCGGGGCGATGCCGGTGAGGGTGACGGTTCCATAAGTGCCGAGCGTTACCAGCGTGTCGGTCCCGGCGGCACTGATGGTGATGTCGGTGGCCGTGAGCCCGAGCGCGGACACGTCGATGATGTCTGTCGTGTCCTGGAAATCGGCGATCACGTCATTGCCCATCGCCGTGCCGAACAGGAAGACATCGGCGTCGGCCCCCCCGGTGAGCGTATCGTCGCCGGCGCCGCCCATGAGCGTGTCGATGCCGGCTCCGCCGTTCATCACGTCATTGCCGCCCCCGCCAAACAGGGTGTCGTTGCCGCCGTTCCCGATCAGCGTGTCCGCCCCGGCGCCGCCCAGGATCGTGTCGGCGCCCTTGCCGCCCTTGAGGAGGTCGCGTCCGCCGGCGCCGCCGATCGCGTCATTGCCGGTTCCGCCAAGAAGCGTATCGTTGCCCTTTTCGCCGATCATCAGGTCGTTGCCCTTGCCGCCGGAGATCAGGTCGTTGCCCTTGCCGCCCGAAATCAGGTCGCGCGTGTCGCCGCCATAGAGCGTGTCGGCACCCGCATGTCCGGCAATGGAGTCCTGCCCCTTGCCGCCGTAGATGAGATCGTTGCCGTCGTTTCCGGCCAGCGCGTCGCGCCCCGCTTCGCCTCTGATCGTGTCGCTGCCGGCGCCGCCGCGAACCGAATCGCCTCCAGTCCCCATGGTCAGCTGGTCATCGCCGGAACCCGCGCGCAGCCTGTCGCTCTGGTTGCTGCCGGTGATCGTCATGTTGCTGGTCCAGCCTCTGCCGTCCAACTCGAAGTCCACCGACGACGGGCTGGCGTCGATCACGATCGGTTGCGCCGAAAACAGCGCGTTGAGTTGGGTCGCGTCGGTCATGACGGTGGAAACGGCCGCTTGAAAATCGGTGCCTGCCCAGTGCACCCCGGCAATGGTGGCAACCGTCGCGCCGGCCTGGGAGAACGTCATTGCGTTGATCGTCCCGCCGGTGATCTCGCCGGCCGCATTCCAGGTCAACCCGGTTCCGGTGATGGTCGTGACCGTGGTTGCCGAAGAAGACAGCTGCAGGATGAGGCTCGTGGAGGTCGATGCCGGATCGACGGTCACCGAATAGCTGGTTCCGGTGCCGAAGAAGGCGGTCAGGAAAAACTGATTGTCAGGGCCGTAGAAAACACCCGTCAGAGTTGTCGAAGGCATGTATTCATCTCCGTAACATGGCGCGAAATGCGCTGAACCGCGAACAATGTTGCAGCGCATGGCGCAACATTGTGGCAAAAATCTGGCAAGCCCCTTCGGTTCCGCGGATTCTGTTGCATTGTTGTCGTTCTTGTGATCCCGGGGGTTTTGCCATTTCCTTCAGGAAGGCTACACTCGCCCGGGCAACACGCGCGTCAACACGCCCATGAGAGGAATCCCATGTCCGATCCCGCCGCTCTGGTCGCCGATATCGAGGCGCTGGAAGAAAAGCTTGCCCGTGCGCGGGCCTCGATCAATCGCCGCTTCATCGGGCAGGAAAGGGTCGTGGACCTCACCCTTGCCGCGTTGCTGTGCGGCGGGCACGCGCTGCTGATCGGCCTGCCCGGGCTGGGAAAGACGCGGCTGGTCGAAACCCTGTCCACAGTCATGGGGCTGCATGGCAACCGCATCCAGTTCACCCCCGACCTGATGCCCGCCGACATCCTAGGGTCGGAGGTGCTGGAAACCGCCCCCGACGGAACGCGCAGCTTCCGCTTCGTGCCGGGGCCGGTGTTCTGCCAGCTGCTGATGGCGGACGAGATCAACCGCGCCAGCCCCCGCACCCAGTCGGCTCTTCTGCAGGCGATGCAGGAGCGCATGGTGACCGTGGCCGGCAGGGATCGGCCGCTGGGGCCGCCGTTTCACGTTCTTGCCACCCAGAACCCGATCGAGCAGGAAGGCACCTATCCGCTGCCCGAGGCGCAGCTTGACCGCTTTCTGGTTCAGATCGACGTGGACTATCCCGACCGCGACACCGAACGCGACATCCTGCTTGCCACCACCGGGGTCGAAGACGCCCGCGCCGCGCCGGTCTTCACCGCGCAGGAGCTGATCGACGCGCAGACCCTGCTGCGGCGGATGCCGGTGGGCGAGGCGGTGGTGGAGATGATCCTCGATCTGGTGCGGGCCTTCCGGCCGGAGGAGCCGGGTGTGTCCGAACGGGTGGCCGAAACCGTGGCCTGGGGGCCGGGGCCGCGGGCGGCGCAGGCGCTGATGATGACGGTGCGGGCCCGGGCGCTGCTGCAGGGGCGGCTGGCGCCGAACGCCGAAGACGTGATCGACATGGCCCGGCCGGTGCTGAGCCACCGGATGGCGCTCGACTTCGCCGCCCGGGCCCGCGGTGACCGGCTGGCCGAACTGATCGACGAAACCGTGGCCGAGCTGGCGCGGCCCGGGGCGGCGGCGTGATCCAGGCCCCGACCCTGCGCGAACGGGCCGAGGCCGAGGCCGCCCGGCTGCCGCCGCTTCTGGCCCGCGCCGAGCACCTCGCAGGCACCATACTTCTGGGCGAGCACGGCCGCCGCCGGTCCGGGCTGGGCGACGATTTCTGGCAGTATCGTCCGGCGCAGCCGGGCGACAGCCGGCGGATGATCGACCACCGCCGCTCGGCCCGGGGGGATCAGCAATATGTCCGCGAACGGGAATGGCAGATCGCGCAGTCGGTAATGATCTGGGTCGATCAGGGCGCCTCGATGCGCTTCGCCGGCGGGCGCGATGTGCCGGAAAAGATCGACCGCGCCCGGCTGCTGGGGCTGGCGGCGGCGATCCTGCTGATCCGGGGCGGCGAGCGGGTGGGCCTTGCCGGGGCGGCACCGCTGCCGCCGCGCCGGGGCCGGGC
>JALTNO010000233.1 GCA_027000645.1 Paracoccaceae bacterium
CGACCTGCGCCACACCTTTGCCTCGCTTCTGGTCAGCCGGGGCGCATCGCTCGAGATGGTGGCAAAGCTCCTTGGCCACGCACAGGTGCAGACCACCCAGCGTTATGCCCATCTGGCCGATGCGCCGCTGCGTGGCGGTGTCGATGCCGTGGCCGAGATGCTGCGGCCCCGGCCCAGGGTGGTGGCGGCCCGTCAGCCCTGACCCTGAAGTTCGCGCCAGAGCGGCGTCAGGCGCCGCCGCGCGGTGCTCTCGTCCGGGACCTCGCCCTGATCGGCAAACCAGTCCAGCGCCCAGCGCACCAGTTCGGACTGGCTCGCGGGCGCGCCATCCCGGGCGGTCCGGGCAAACAGGCCGTAGGCCATCTTTTCCCAGTCGTAGCGCAGGGCTCCGCCGGCACGCACCATGACCAGCCCTTCCTCGGCCTCGAAACGCGCCGCGGCATGCCCCTGGATCGCGAGATCCCTGAGGCACACGAACACGCCCTCGGCGGGATCGGTGATGGTCAGCCAGTCCCGATCCTGCCCGATGCGGCGGATGCGCTTGAGGTAGGCGCCGGCGTTCTCGGTGGTTTCCTGCAGGAAGAGGCTGAGGATGTCGGCCGTGGCAACCTCGACGACGCCTGCAACCGGTTCGGGGCCGCAGCAGACGGGGCAGATGCCCATCACGATGGGCAACCGTTCCGTTGCCGCCCAGCCGGCGATGTCGGCGATCGAGCAACCCCAGCGTGCGGCAGCGCGCAGGATGGGGATGAAGGAATGGGATTGCGATGAATTCACGGGCTGACCTCCTTTCTGTCCCAGGCGGTTTCGGCGCAGGGAAGAGGTCGCAGGCCTTCGTTGCCGCAGGCTGGTGCCTGCGGGTTCATGCCTGCTTTCCGGGGCAATCATGGCCTTGTGCAGCCTGTAGGTCGCTGCCGGCCCTTTCTGCTCGATGGTCTCGCCCTGCGGTTCTGGCTGTTCAAGATGCACACCTTTGAGGCGATTCGGTCAAGGCCGCATTTCCGGCAACGCGACATCGCTTCGGCAGGGATTCGCCGATCTTCCTTCCCGGGGGTGGCAGGCGGCTCTGTCGGTTCTGCCGGGACGCCTCCCCCGGTCGTTCCGCCACCACGCTTTCAGGCTCACGCATTCCGCGCGGGCCGGGATGCAAGGAGGCAGGAATGGAAGAACAGGCACCGGAAAACCGGGAGGGGTCGCTGCTCGAGGGGTGGATATCCCGCGCCGAACTGGCGCGTGAACTGGGCGTTTCGGTCGACACGCTGGCGCGCTGGGAGACCAGCCGGTGCGGCCCGCCGCTGGCCCGGGTCGGGCGCTGCGTGTTCTACCGGCGCGCGGCGGTTCTGGAATGGCTGGAAAGCCGCGAACAGGCGCGGGGCGAACGATGACCGGCCTAGCGCACATCTTCCGCTTTTCGCACGAAACCGCCCGCCGGATCATCGAGCGCCCCGATTTGCACGGGAACAAGCACTTGCGCGCGGCCTGTGTCTGGTTGACGATCCATGGCGATTGGCTGGACGTGAACCGCGCTGCCGCCCTGATGCGCGCGCTGGACCGGGGCGAGACGCCCCAGCCATTGCCGCCGCGCGGGCCCGACTTGGAAGGGGCAGTCAGCGAGCGGCAGCGTGCGGCCGTGATCTCGGCGGTTGCAGGTGAGCGGGCGCGGCGGCTTGCGGCAGCCCGCCTGGAACGTGACCCTGCTCTGCTCGAAGGCAGGATGAAGGCAAACGACCGGCTGGGCTGGGCGCTGATCGCCTGCATGGCCCTGATCGCCATTGCCGCCGCCGTGGCGCTCGCCCTCACCATCGGAGGCCGGCCATGACGCGCGACAGGATCTGGGCCGCCGTCGAATGGGTGCGCGGCGAAGGCGGCCCGGCGCTGGGCCAGCAGCTGCTCGACGGCGCCCGCGGCTGGGAATTCTGCGCCCGGCGCGAATGCCTGGTAGCGGCGACCGACGCCGGGAACGGCTGGGTCGAGGTGCGGGTGAATGCCCGGGGCGAGATCGTGGTGTCGGTCTACGAGCCCGCGATGCTGACCCTCTGGGCTGCCACGCTGCCAGAGGGGGTACGCAAGGCCAGGCGCCGTTGCCCCTCCTGCCAGCATTTCCTGGACAGCGAAGGCGCTGGGCACCTCGCGGGCTGCCCCGAGGAAACCCGCCTTGCCCTGCCAGCCGGGGAGGATTCGCCATGAGTCATTTCGCGACCACCTGGGCGATACGCCAGAAGGGCCTGAAACCGGCCACCAAGCTGGTGCTCTGGTACCTCGCCGATCGCCATAACCCCGATTACGGCTGCTTCCCCTCGCAAGAGAGCCTTGCGCGCGATGCCGAGATGTCGCGCGCAAGCGTCAACCGCCACCTCGCGGCGCTCGAGGAGATGGGCCTGATCCGCCGCGTTCGGCGCACCGATCCCGCCACCGGCCGGGTCATGGCGACGCGCTATCTGCTGGCCTTCGAGGACGAGTTCGAGCCGCCACCGGACGCTGCCCCGTGTCTCGAATTGACACACGGTCCGTGTCTCAAAAACGTCGATTCCCGTGTCTCAGATTGCGACACTAACCTTGTAAGTGAACCCGTAAGGATGATGATGACGAAGCAGGCGCGCGAATTTCGCGCATCCCTGCTCGGCGCGCTGGGCGCCGATCCCGAGACCGGCAAGGTCCGGGGCGAGGGCCACATCCTCGGCAGTGCCGCCGACATGGCCGAGGCCGATCGCTGGCTGGGCGACCTGGGCCTGAGCGAGGCGGAATGTCTCGGCGTCATCCGCGATGTCCTGCGCCGGGCGCCCCGGACCCCTCACAGCTTTCGCTATTTCCGCGATGCGATGCGGGCCTTCGCCGCCCGCAAGCAGGAAACGCCGCTGACCCCGAAGGCCGGCTGGGCGCCGAAGCCTGTGCCCACCATCCGCGCCGAGCCTCCCGAGGCATACCGCGGGAAGGAGGCAGGCAATGGCTGACGTCGATCTCCTGACCACGCGCTTCAACGAGTGGCTGGAACGTTATGCCCCGCCCGCTCATCTGCGCGACAGGCAAGAGGCCGCCCAGCGCGAGGCGAACGCCCTCCTGGCCGCCGTCCTGCGCCACGCGCCGGAAAGCCGTGTGGCCGAGTGGATCGAGGCCCTGTGCACGGAACTGGACCGCGCGGCGTCCACCCGTTGCTGGCCGACCGTGCGCGAGGTCGAGGCGGCAGCCGGCAAGGCGCACCTGGCGCCGGGTCCGCGCGAGCAGGTGGCCAGCGACTGGTCGCTCGATGATGCGGCCATCACGGCGAGACGCATCCGCAACCGGGAGCCCTTTGCCGAGAATCACCTGCATGGCCGGATTGCCGACGAAATGCTGCGCCGGGGCCTGATCACGAGCGCCGAACTCGCCGAACTGCGCAGGATCGTGGCCGCGCGGAAAGACCGCTGGAGGTGATGGTATGAGCGGGAAGGGAAACAAGCTCACCGCTTCGGAAATCGCCGACCGGATGGAGGACGCCGCCCGTACCCTGCGCCGCCTGCCCGACCCGCCGGGTTCCGGCCCGAAAGGCTATGGTCGCTCCTGGCCCGAATACGTGCACGAGGCGAAACATGCCTATGGCTACCACGAGGCCCGCCTGCGGGTGCGGCCGTCTCCCCGCGACATCGCCGAGATGGAGGAATGCTTCGACTGGCTGGGGCTGGTTTCACCCGAGGATGCGCGCATCATCTGGATGCGGGCCGAGGGCCGCCGCTGGCGCGAGGTATGCATCGAGGCTGGCTGCGTGCGCCAGACCGCCTGGCGGCGCTGGGTGGCCGCGCTGGCGACGATCGCAAAGCGGCTGAATGCTGGGAAAACCGACGCGGAGAATTCCCGCCCTCGCGACTGATTGCGCCAGGCAATCCCGGGTGTTGCCGGGCTGTTCCCCTCCACCCGGAGGTGGGCGCGGTTTGCTTTGCAAACCCCGTCGAACTTTGGGCGCGACATTTTCGGGCATTTCGTGGCAGAAAACAGATAAGTTCGAAGAAGCCTGCCCTCCTCCAGCCGCGCCATTCCCCCATCCTGGGTCCTCCAAAGCGCAATCGTATGCGGGGGGGCTTGGCGCGGCATTTCGCCAGCGACAGGGTGTTGTTTTGGGTGCGCAGTCCGGGTGCGCACCTGCCGCTCCGGCGCAAGAAAATCCCATATTCACAGGAGCTTGTGAGAACTCCACCAAGTGCGCACCTGCGCAC
>JALTNO010000234.1 GCA_027000645.1 Paracoccaceae bacterium
GTGGCCATCAGCAGCGTCGAGGCCAGATCGTTGGCCAGCCCGCCGGCCATCTTGCCGATCAGGTCCGCCGTCGCCGGCGCCACCACCACCAGATCGGCCGCGCGGCTGAGCCGGATATGGCCCATCTCGGCCTCGTCGGTCAGGTCGAACAGATCCGTGTGCACCTTGCGCCCGGCCAGCGCCGCCACCGAAAGCGGGGTGACGAACTCGGCCCCCCCGCGGGTGAGCACCGGCACCACCTCGGCCCCGCGCTCGCGCAGGCGCCGGATCAGGTCGAGCGACTTGTAGGCGGCAATCCCGCCGCCGATGATGAGCAATATCCGCCTGCCGTCGAGCATCCGCACCCTTCCCGGTATCCGCCTTCGCCCCGGACAATAGGCCCAGCCGCAGCGAACCGCCAGAGCCCCTCGCACGCAACCCGCTCAGCCCTTCCGGTCGAACACCGCGCAAGGATCGGAGCGATCGACCGCCGGAGCGTCGAGCACCGCGTCGAAGCGGCCCTCGATCCGCCCGTCCTCGGACTGGCCCAGCGCAAGGATCTTCAGCCCCGGCCGGACCCGGCGCAGCACTGCCGGCATGCCCCGGTCGGCGCGGGCATGGCCGTTGCCGGTGATGACCACGACCGGGGGACCGTGGCGGGCAAGCGCCGTCACCACCGCCCGCGCCAGCACCGCATCGCGCAGGCGCTGGATGTCCACCATCATCGGCAACTGCTCCTCCGGCAGGGCGTTGCAATGGGCCTCGGCCTGTTCGGCCTCGCGCGCCGACTGTTCGGCGTCAGGCAGGGGACGTGTCAGGCCATAGCGCGCCGCCTCTGCCCCGAAGGCCCCGGCCAGCCCCCTTTCGGGCACCGCGCGGGACCTGCTTCGCGGCACCAGCGCGCCCAGAAAGGGCAGATCGGCCGCGGCCTCCAGCACCGGCCGGTAGATCCCGAAACCCGGCCAGTCGGCCTCGCCCAGGGCCAGGGCCCTGTCCACCCGGTCCGGCTCCGCCGGCCCCGCCGCATTGATCTGCGCCGCCGTCTCCGGCGTCAGCATCTCCCAGACCACGGCCTTCGGCGCCAGCGCCCTGATGGCGGCGGCCTGCACGGCGTGATGGGCGGGGTTGTCGTGCACCTCTCCCAGCACCACCACATCCGCCGCGCGCATCCGCTCAAGCAGCGCCGGCGGAAGTTCGAGCGCGCCGCCGGGGCCGGCCATCGACGCCAGCAGGGCGGCAAGCAGAATCGCGGGAAACCTCATGCGAGGAAGTGTTGCACCTCGTGCGAGCAGGCCTCAAGGCTCTTTCGCATCTTGCGAAACGCCTGCACCTCCAGCTGCCGTATCCGCTCTTTCGACAGGCCCAGTTCGGTTCCGATGCTTTCCAGCGTGCGCGGATCGGGGCGCAGCTTGCGTTCGCGCACGATCAGACGCTCCCGCGGGCTCAGCGACCGCATCGCCTCGATCAGCCAGTCCCGCAGCCGCGCGTTGTCGAGATCGGCCTCGACCAGATCGGCCGCCTGCAAGGCATCGTCCTCGATCACGTCGATCCATTCGCGGCCCTCCTCGTCCGAGGATTGCACCGCGTTGAGCGAGAAGTCCGCGCCGGAAAGGCGCCCCTCCATCACCTCGACATCCCGCGCCGAAACGCCGATTTCGGTCGCAATCATCTGGCGCAGCTGAAAACGGTCGAGCGTCTCGCCCTGCGCGCGCGCCTCGCGTTCAAGCCGCGCCTGAACCCGGCGCATGTTGAAAAACAGCGCCTTCTGCGCCGAGGTCGAGCCGGTCCGCACCAGCGACCAGTCGCGCATCACGAAATCCTGGATGCTGGCCTTGATCCACCACACCGCGTAGGTGGAAAATCGCACGCCACGGTCGGGATCGAACTTGGCTGCCGCCTTCATCAGCCCCAGACCCGCCTCCTGGATCAGGTCGTTCATGGGTGCACCATAACGGCGGTAGCGCCCGGCCATCGAGATTGCCAGCCGCATGTAGGCGTTGATCAGACGGTGCAACGCCGCCTCGTCGCGCCGGTCGCGCCACGCCCTGGCAAGGGCCTGCTCGGTTTCGGCATCCAGAAGCTCGGCCCGCATCGCGACGCGCGACAGCGCCCTGTCTCTGGCATTTCGGTCCTTCGGCATGGCCTTTCCCCCGGAACGGCAACAACTTCCGTGATCTTGCGTTTCCCCCGCGATTGCGCAGAAACTCGGCCCGAAGATCACCACGAGGCTACGAAAAGTGTTTCCCAGAGTCACATTCATTCTTGGCGGCGCGGCATCGGGAAAGTCGGAATTCGCGGAATTGCTTGTTGAAAAATCCGGTAAATCAAAGATTTATCTGGCCACTTCAAAAATGCTTGATGACGAGACCCGATCGAAGATCGATCTCCACAAGGCACGGCGCGGAAGGGGCTGGACCACGGTCGAGGCACCATACGACCTCACCCCCGCGCTGTCGAGCCTCGGCCGCGATCACGTCTGCCTGATCGACTGCGCAACCATGTGGCTCGGCAATCACCTGCTGGCCGAAAACGACATCGAGTCCGAGCAGGAGCGCCTGATGACCGCCATATCCGCCTGCGCCGCCGATCTGGTCATCGTCTCGAACGAGGTCGGTCACGGGATCGTGCCCGAAAATGCGCTCGCACGCCGGTTCCGCGAGGCACAGGGGCGTCTCAACATCGCACTGGCCGCCTGCGCCGATTGCGCGGTGCTGGTCATGGCCGGACTGCCACAGGTACTGAAAGGGCGCCTGCCGTGACCCGCCTCTTTCTCGTCCGGCACGGACCCACCCATGTCAGGGCAATGGTCGGCTGGTCCGACCTGCCGGCCGACCTGAGCGATCGGGCGAAGCTGGACCGGCTTGCCGCGCAGCTGCCGGGTGATGCGCTCGTGGTGTCTTCGGATCTCGGCCGCGCCGTCGCCACGGCAGATGAGATCCAGCGCCACCGCCTGCGGCTGCCGCACGATCCGGCCCTGCGCGAAATCCACTTCGGCGAATGGGAACTTCGCAGCTTTCGCGAGATCGAGGCGCAAGACCCCGAGCGCGCCCGCGCATGGTGGGAAAACCCCGGCGACGTGCGCCCGCCCGGCGGCGAAAGCTGGAACGAGGTATGCGCCCGGGTCAATGCAGCCATGGACCGGCTGATCGCCGAGCACACCGGCCGCAACCTGGTCGTCGTCGCCCATTTCGGCGTCATCCTTACCCAGGTTCAAAGGGCGCTGGGCCTTGCCGCGGAAGACGCATTCGGCCATCGCATCGACAACCTGTCGGTGACCGAAATCACCCGCCGACCCGGCGGCTGGGAGGTGGCACGGATCAACCACCTTCCCTGAGCGGCAGACCATCCGCATCCCCTCTCGCACTCCGCCCCGCCTCTTCCTCTTGCGAAAAATACTCCCGCCGGAGGCATGGCGCGCAGCACCATCCGGCCACGCCGCGCGCGTCAAGCCAGCCACGTGAAACCGGCCGGATTAACCTTTTCTCAACCCGCCCAAGGTTAGCGAAGGAGCATCCGTCACCACCGGGCAGCAGATCATGGTCGCACGCGCCTACACGGTCGCCTTTCTGGGAATCGAGGCCCGCCTGGTCGAGGTCCAGTGCGCCATCACGCCGGGGCTGCCGGCGTTCTCCGTGGTGGGCCTGCCGGACAAGGCGGTATCCGAGGCCCGCGACCGGGTGCGCAGCGCGCTGTCGGCGATGGCGGTGGCGCTGCCCTCCCGGCGCATCACCGTGAACCTGTCCCCGGCGGACCTGCCCAAGGAAGGCAGCCATTTCGACCTGCCCATCGCCCTGGCCCTTCTCGCCGCGCTCGACATCATCCCCGCCGAAGCGGCCGAACGGGCCGTGGCCCTGGGCGAACTCTCGCTTGACGGATCGCTGGTGGCGGTGATCGGCGCGCTTCCAGCGGCACTGGCGGCGGCCGAATCCGGGCGGACGCTGCTCTGCCCCGGCGACTCGGGCGCCGAGGCCGCCTGGGTCGGCGCGGCCGAAGTGATCGGGGCGGATTCGCTGGGCGACGTGGTGCGCCACTGTACGGGGCAGTCACCGCTGGCTCCGGCCCGGCCTGGCGAGGTCCACACGCCATCGCGGGTACCCGATCTGCGCGACGTGAAGGGACAGGAACGGGCCAAGCGCGCG
>JALTNO010000235.1 GCA_027000645.1 Paracoccaceae bacterium
CCGGCACGCCGCCAGCCCGACAAGCCCTCACAGCCCCCGAACCGTCTCCCTGCCCGGCACCCATGTTCTTTTTCTGGCCTGAAAATATCCCGGGGGTGAGGCCCGCAGGGCCGAGGGGGCAGAGCCCCCTTCCCGCCCCCATCCGCACCAGTCAGATGCCCCTCCACACGGCGCGTTTCCGCCCCGGAATACCGCACGGATGATGCGCGGATCCGCCCCACTTGGCAGGCGATGGCCCTCTAACCGACCGAGATGAGGCCGATCGCCTCGTCCTGCCGCATCAGCCACAGCAGCACGCGCGCAGCCCGCCCGCGTTCGCCCGAAAGCGACGGGTCCGCCGCCAGCAGCGCGCGGGCATCCGTCTGGGCCGTGGCCATCAGCCCGGCCTGGCGTTCCAGATCGGCGATGCGAAATTTCGGCAGACCCGATTGCGCGGTGCCGATCAGATCCCCCGCGCCGCGCATCTCTAGATCCACCTCGGCGATGCGGAAACCGTCCTCGGTTTCGCGCAGAACCTCAAGCCGGCGCCGGCCGGACTCGCTCAGGGGCGGATGGTAAAGAAGCAGGCAGGTGGAGTCGGCCTGGCCGCGCCCGACCCGCCCGCGCAGCTGGTGCAGCTGGGCCAGGCCGAAGATCTCGGCCCGTTCGATCACCATTATCGAGGCATTGGGCACGTCAACGCCCACCTCGATCACCGTGGTGGCCACCAGAACCTGCATCCGCCCGCTCTGAAAGGCGGTCATGGCGGCGTCCCTCTCGTCGGGCGGCATCTGCCCGTGCACCAGCCCGACCACGCCCTCGCCCAGCGCCGCGCGCAGGTGCCTGAACCTTTCCTCGGCCGCGGTCAGGTCGCGGGTTTCCGATTCCTCCACCAGCGGGCAGACCCAGTAGCACTGCCGCCCTTCGGCAACGGCACAGCGCAGATGCTCCACCACCTCGTCCAGGCGGGCGCTGCTCACGATGGCGGTCTTCACCGGCTTGCGCCCGGGCGGCTTTTCGTCCAGCACCGACACGTCCATGTCGCCGTAACGGGCCAGCGCCAGCGAACGTGGAATCGGCGTGGCCGTCATCACCAGCACATCCGCCGCCACCCCCTTCTCCGCCAGCTCCTTGCGCTGGCGCACGCCAAAGCGGTGCTGCTCATCCACAATTGCAAGGCGAAGGTCGCGAAACGCCACATCGTCCTGGAAAACCGCATGGGTGCCCACGAGGATGTGAATATCCCCGGCCTTCAGAGCCGCCAGCTTGGCCTTGCGCTCGGCCCCCTTGTCGCGGCCGGTGAGGATCTCCAGCACCACGCCGGCGCGTTCGGCCAACGGCTGCAGCGCCTGCAGATGCTGCCGGGCGAGGATCTCGGTCGGGGCCATCATCACCCCCTGCCCGCCGGCCTCGACCGCGACCAGCAGCGCCATGAAGGCCACCAGCGTCTTGCCCGAGCCCACATCGCCCTGCAGCAGGCGGTTCATCCGCTCGGGGGCGGCCATGTCGGCGGCAATCTCCTCCATCGCCCGCTGCTGAGCCCCGGTCAGGCGCCAGGGCAGCGACTCCAGCACCTTGCGTTGCAGCCGGCCGGTGCCGATGCTCTGGATCCCGCGCGCCTTGCGTTCGCGCGCGCGCGCCAGCGCCAGCGTGAGCTGATGGGCGAAGAATTCGTCATAGGCCAGCCGCTCCCGCTCCGGTGCCGAGGGCGCCAGGTCGTCGGCCCCCCGCGGCGCATGGGCGCGGCGCAGCGCCTCGGCCCAGCCGGGCCAGCGCCTGCTCGCCAGCAGCGCCGGGTCGATCCATTCCTCCAGATCCGGCAACCGGGCGAGCGCGCCCTGCACCGCCCGATACATGAGTTTCTGCCCCACCCCCTGGGTCAGGTGATAGACCGGCTCGAATTCCGGGATCGAGGCGGCCTCTTCCACCGGCACCACGTGGTCGGGGTGAACCATCTGCGCCATGCCGTCGAAAAGCTCGACCTTGCCGGACACGACGCGACGCGCCCCCACCGGCAGCAGCCGCGACAGGTAATCGGCCCGCGCGTGGAAGAAGACCAGCTGAAACGCGGCCTGCGAATCTTCCACCTGCACCCGCCAGGCCCCACCCCGGCTGCGCGGGGGACGATGGGCGCCCACCGTCACCTCGACGGTCAGCGTGCAGGGCAGATCGGCCCCGCGGATGGTTTCGCGCCGGCGCCGGTCCACCACCGAATAGGGCAGCGAAAACAGCAGGTCGCGCGGCGCCTCGATTCCGCCCCGGGCCAGCAGGCGCGCCGTCCTCGGGCCGATGCCAGAGAGCGTCTCCAGCCCCGCGAACAGCGGAAAAAGCTGTTCGGGCCGGCCGCTCATGATTCGCCGATCATGGCCAGCCAGGCGTCTTCGTCGATCGTCTCGACGCCCAGCTCCCGCGCCTTCTTCGCCTTCGACCCGGCGCCGGGGCCGGCCACCACCAGATCCGTCCTGCGGCTGACCGACCCGGCCACCCTGGCGCCCAGCGCCTCGGCGCGGGCCTTGGCCTCGGCCCGGGTCATCCGCTCCAGCGTGCCGGTGAACACGATCGTCTTGCCGGCGACGGGGCTGGCCGAGGGATCGGGCCGGCGCGCCTCTTCCACCTCCAGCAGGGCCACCAGCCGGTCGATCGAGGCCCGTTCATGCGCCTGCGCAAAGGCCGTGACCAGCGAATTGGCCATCACCTCGCCCACCCCGTCGATGTTCAGCAACTCGGCCCAGTCGGGACCGTCGCGGTCGGCCGCCCCGGTCACCGCGCGCTCGAACGCCTCCCATGTGCCGTAATGGCGGGCCAGCAGGTTCGAGGCGGCCTCGCCCACATGGCGGATGCCCAGCGCGAAGATCAGCCGACCCAGCGGGATGCGGCGGCGCGCCTCGATCGCGGCAAAGAGATTGGCGGCGGATTTCTCGCCCCAGCCGGGCTGTTCGGCCAGCGGCGTGCGGCTGCGCGCCTCATAGCGCCGGGCGGCCTCGGTTTCGTCGAAATCCTCCATCTCCAGCACCGCGCTCATGCGGGCGCGGGCGGCCTCGGGGTCGCCGCTGACCAGTTGCGCCAGAACCTCGTCGATCCCGATCAGCGCCTTTTCCCCGGCCGCATCGCGTACCCGCAGGGTGAAGATGTCGGCCGGTTCGCGAATCCAGCCGAGAAGATAGAACTGCTCCACCTGCCGGCTTCCCAGCCCCTCGATGTCGAAGGCCGGGCGCGAGACGAAATGCTTGAGCTTCTCGACCGCCTGGGCCGGGCAGATGATGCCGCCCGTGCAGCGGCGCACCGAGTCGCCGGCCTCGCGGATCGCCTCGGACCCGCATTCGGGGCAGCGTTTGGGAAATGCGTAGGGCACCGCCCAGTCGGGGCGGCGGGAAAGGTCCACGTCGGCCACCTTCGGGATCACGTCGCCGGCGCGATAGACCTTGACCCAGTCGCCGACGCGGATGTCCTTGCCGTCGCGGATCGGGTTACCGGCGGCATCGCGCCCGGCGATGTAATCCTCGTTGTGAAGCGTGGCGTTGGAGACCACCACCCCGCCCACCGTGACCGGGGCCAGCCGCGCCACCGGGCTGAGCGCGCCGGTGCGGCCCACCTGGATGTCGATCGCCTCAAGCCGCGTCCAGGCGGTTTCGGCGGGGAACTTGTGGGCAATCGCCCAGCGCGGCGTCGTCGAACGGAACCCCAGGCGTTCCTGCAGGTGCAGGTCGTTGACCTTGTAGACCACCCCGTCGATGTCGTAATCCAGCGTCGCGCGCCGGGCCTCGATGGCGCGGTAATGGGACAGCATCTGCCCCACCCCGTCGCACAGCCGGGTCAGAGGGTTGACGGGAAAGCCCAGAGCTTCAAGCCGCGAAAGCGCCTGCATCTGGGTTTTTCCCAGCGGCTCGGACAGCTCGCCCCAGGCATAGGCGAAGAACCGCAACGGGCGCGCGCGCGTCACCTCCGGGTCGAGCTGGCGCATGGATCCGGCGGCGGCATTGCGCGGATTGGCAAAAAGTGGCAACTGGCGACGCTTCTGCCGCGCCCTTTGGCGATTTTCCGCGCGGATGCGCTCGTTCAGAGCCGCGAAATCGGCACGCCCCATATAGACCTCGCCACGCACCTCCAGAACCTCGGGCGCCCCGTCCAGGATCCGGGG
>JALTNO010000236.1 GCA_027000645.1 Paracoccaceae bacterium
GACGGCGCCGAGAGGACGAGCGCGACAAGAATTGCAAGGATTGTCCTGACGGCGGCCATGTCACACCCGTTTTCACACCCGTTGACGCAATCACGTTTCACAACGTAATCTGAATATATGAATGAGACAAGGTGAACGCGGTATTTCGGCGCAGCGCGTGGCAGTGCCGCACCAGCAGGACCGACGTCACCGGAGGGAGACCGAGGGGGAGGGAAATGCTCGAAATCACGCTCTTCGGAGCGCTTGTTGCCGGGTTGCTGAGCTTCCTCACGCCCTGCGTTCTGCCGATGGTGCCCTTCTACCTCTCCTACATGGGCGGGTTGAGCATCAGCGAACTGCGCGGCGACGGCACGATCGCGCCCGGTGCACAGCGGCGGCTGGTGGTGTCGGCGGTGTTCTTCGCGGCCGGCGTGACCACCATTTTCGTGCTCCTCGGCATGGGGGCCACGGCGATGGGGCGGCTGTTCGGGCAGTATCTGGAGCCGCTTTCATACGTGGCGGCGGGGATCCTGGTGATCTTCGGGCTGCATTTCCTGGGCGTGATCCGGGTGCCGATACTTTACCGCGAGGCGCGGCTGGAAAGCCGGGCCGAGGCCAGCACGATCCTCGGCGCCTATGTGATGGGGCTGGCCTTCGGCTTCGGCTGGACCCCCTGCGTCGGGCCGGCGCTGGCCTCGATCCTGATGATCGCCAGCGGCATGGGCGACATCTCGCGCGGGGGGCTCTTGCTGTTCGTGTACGGGGCGGGGATGACGGCGCCCTTCATCGGCGCCGCGCTGTTCGCAAGACCGTTCCTGGCCTTCGTTCAACGGCACCGGGCGGCGTTCGCCTGGGTCGAGAAAGGGATGGGGGCGATGCTGATCCTGTTCGCGGTGCTGATCGCGACCGGTGCGGTCAACGTGATCGGGCAGTTCATGATCGACTGGTTCCCCGGTTTCCTGCAGCTGGGGTGAACCTGTCTTTTCGGGAGGAGGAGACATGAAGAGACTTGCAACCGGGCTGATTGCCCTGGTGGTGGCGCCGGTTCTGGCCGTCTGGCTGGCGGGGCCCGCGCGGGCGGTGGAGATCGAGATGGGCGATGACGGGCTCTACAAGCCCGCCTGGCTGCGCGAGACCTTCAAGGACCTGCGCGAGGATTTCGCCGACGCGAAGGCCGAGGGGAAGCGACTGATGCTGATCGTCGAGCAGCGCGGTTGCATCTACTGCAAGAAGATGCACGAGGAGACCTTTCCCGACCCGCGGGTGAACGCCATGCTGACCGGGAACTACTACCCGATCCAGATCAACCTGCACGGGGATACCGAGGTGGTCGATACCGATGGCGAGACGCTGACCGAAAAGGCGGCGATGGGAAAATGGCGCATCCTGTTCACGCCGACGCTGATCTTCCTGCCCAAGGAACTGGAGCCGGGCAAGTCGGTCATCGACCAGGCGGTGGCGGTGATGCCCGGCGCGTTCGGGCCGGGGACGACGCTCGACATGCTCACATGGGTGTTCGAGGAACGCTATCTCGACCAGTCGGAGGAGGATTTCCAGCGCTATCACGCCCGGATGATTCGCGAACGCAACGATGGCAACACCGAGTGATTCGCGAAGTGATTCGCGGTGAGGCGGTCTGCCGGGGCAGGAAGAGGTTCCCGAAATTTCCTGAAATTCGAGAAGCTTTTCCGGCAATATCTGAAATAATTCACATTGATGAATTTGTTGTTGCGTAAACCGGGCACTGTCGCCTAGGCTGGAAAAAACAATATCGCCGCGCGCAAAGCGTGGCAGTCAACGGGAGGGACCATGAAACTTGTGACACTGACTCTTGCCGCGAGTCTGATCGGCGGCGTTGCGTTCGCCGGCGTGGTGGCGCCGAAGGAGGTGGTGGTTGCCGATGACGGCTCGGTCGCGCAATCGCTGACCGGCGTACCCGGGAACCCGGAAAACGGCGCTGCGATCGTGGGCACCAAGAAGCTGGGCAACTGCGTCGCCTGCCACGAGGTGCCGGTTCTGGCGGACGTTCCGTTCCAGGGCAATGTCGGCCCGGTGCTCGACGATGTCGGCGACCGCTATACCGAGGCGGAACTGCGCGGGATCCTCGTCAACGCCAAGAACGTGTTCCCGGACACGGTGATGCCGGCCTTCTACAAGGTGGATGGCTACAACCGGCCGGCCAAGGGCTTCACCGCCAAGCCGCCCGAGGGCGAACTGCCGCCGCTGCTGAGCGGCCAGCAGATCGAGGACGTCGTCGCGTTCCTGATGACGCTGAAGTGACCGGGACAAGTGATGTTCGCGGCCGGGCCGCGGGCCACGCAATCAAGGGAGACAGGAAACATGGAATTCACACGTCGTGAAACCCTTGCCCTCGGCGCGGGTGCTGCGGCTCTGGCGGTGCTGCCGATCAGGGTGGAGGCCTCCGTCGAGGACGAGATTGCCGCCTTCACGGGCGGCGCCGAGATCGTCGAAGGCGGGGTCGAGCTGACCGCGCCCGAGATCGCCGAGAACGGCAACACGGTTCCGATCAGCGTTTCGGCGCCGGGGGCGGTGGCGATCAAGGTGATCGCCACCAAGAACCCCAGCCCGAAGGTCGCCACGATCAACTTCGGCGCGCTGTCGGGCAGCTCGGAGGCCTCGCTGCGCATCCGGCTGGCCAAGACCCAGGAGGTCAGGGCGATCGCCAAGATGGCCGACGGCAGCTTCCGGGGCGCCTCGCAGACCGTGAAAGTCACCATCGGGGGCTGCGGCGGCTGAGTGCCGCCCGTCACCGGACCCTCGAGACAAGGAGAGTTCAGGAAATGGCAAAAGGTGTGAAACCCCGCGTCAAGGTTCCGAAGTCGGCAGCCGCCGGCGACGTCATCACCATCAAGACGCTGATCAATCACAAGATGGAGAGCGGCCAGCGCAAGGACAAGCAGGGCAACAGGATTCCGCGCTCGATCATTCATCGCTTCAACTGCGATTTCAACGGGCAGAACGTGATCGACATCACGCTGGAGCCGGCGATCTCGACCAACCCGTACATCCAGTTCAAGGCCAAGGTTCCGGAGTCGGGGGAGTTCGTGTTCACCTGGTACGATGATGACGGGTCGGTTTACGAAGCCAGGAAATCAATCACGGTCGGTTGAACGGCCGGACAGGGAGGGAAAACCGCATGACCAGACCCAAGGGTAGGAAAACCCTGACCGCAATCACGGTGTCGGCTTTCGTCGTCGCCTCGGCGGTCAGCGCAGGGGATACCGAAATCTCGCACCCCGAACTCGTCATCAATGACGAGACGAAGATGATCGTCCAGGCCCCCGCGCCGGATCATCTGAAGGATGCCATCGACACGATCTATTCGGGCTGGGTCTTCCGATCGAAGGAAACCCAGGCCTTGCAGATGGATGATTTCGACAATCCGGGCATGATCTTCGTCGAGCAGGCGATGGAGACGTGGGACACGCCGGAAGGCTCGGAAGGCAAGTCCTGTGCCGATTGCCACGGCGACGTGGAAACCGCCATGAAGGGCGTGCGCGCCGTCTATCCCAAGTGGAACGAGACCGCCGGCAAGGTGATGACGCTGGCCGCGCAGATCAATGACTGCCGCGTTAACCGCATGGGGGCCGAGAAGTGGAAGATCACCGGCGGCGACATGGCGGCGATGGAGGCGCTCATCAGCCTGCAGTCGCGCGGCATGCCGGTCAACGTGGCCATCGACGGCCCGGCGAAGGAAACCTGGGAGCTGGGCAAGAAGCTCTACTACCAGCGGATCGGGCAGCTCGACCTGGCCTGCGCCGCCTGTCACGAGAAGAACTACGACCACATGATCCGCGCCGACCATCTGAGCCAGGGGCAGATCAACGGCTTTCCGACCTATCGTCTGAAGAACGCCAAGCTCAACACGGTGCAGGGCCGTTTCAAGGGCTGCATCAAGAACGTGCGGGGCGTGCCCTACAAGCCCGGCAGCCCGGAGTTCGACGCGCTTGAACTGTATGTGGCCAGCCGGGGCAACGGCCTTTCGGTCGAAGGACCGTCGGTTCGCAACTGACAGCGGTTTCGGGCCGTGATGCGCGGCCCGACCGGGCGGGGGGCGCTGCCCCCCGCACC
>JALTNO010000237.1 GCA_027000645.1 Paracoccaceae bacterium
GGCAGAGATGGTGCGTGGCGGCGCATTGGTGGAGGCCGCGGCATGATTGCGGTCGAACGGGGTGAAAGCCCGCTCATCCTGGCCTTTCCGCACAGCGGGACCGAGGTGCCGCCGGAGATCTTCGCGCGGCTCAACGACACCGGAAAACGGCTTGCGGATACCGACTGGTACGTTGATCGGCTTTACAGGGGGTTGGTTGACGATGTTACGATCGTCCACACGGATATCCACAGGTATGTGGTGGATGTGAACCGCCCGCCGGACGGCAAGAGCCTCTATCCGGGGCAGAACACGACCGGATTGTGCCCATTGACCGATTTCGACGGAAATCCGATCTATCGGGACGGTCGGGCACCCGACGAAGATGAAATCGCCGCACGCACCGCGCGGTTTCACACCCCCTACCACGCGGCCTTGTCCACAGAAATCGCCCGTGTGACGGCGATTCACGGATTTGCATTACTTTACGATTGTCACTCTATAAGATCATATATTCCTTATTTGTTCGATGGAATTTTGCCTGATTTCAATATTGGCACTAATTTATCCACAAGTTGCCATCCATCTGTGGAAAAATGTGTGGAAGAAATCTGCCGTTCTGCCGAGGGCTTCACCTGGGTTCTCAACGGCCGCTTTCGCGGGGGCTGGACCACACGCCACCATGGCCGCCCTGACGCGGGAACCCACGCGATCCAGATGGAGCTGGCGCAGTCGGCCTACATGAACGAGGCCGAGGATCGGCGATGGAACGCACGGCGCGCCGAGCGGTTGCGCGATCATTTGTCCACCATCCTCAATGCCTTGCTGTACATTGCTGAAACCGGAGTCCTGAAATGATCCTCAACCGTCACAACACGCGCGACATTCTTCCGCCCACCGGTACCGAACTCACCGCCAAAAGCTGGCTGACCGAGGCGCCGTTGCGGATGCTGATGAACAATCTTCACCCGGAAGTGGCTGAAAATCCGCATGAACTTGTCGTCTATGGCGGAATCGGCCGCGCTGCCCGCAGCTGGGAGGATTTCGACCGGATCGTCGCCTCTCTCGTCGATCTCGAGGCCGACGAGACGCTTCTGGTGCAGTCAGGTCGGCCTGTGGGCGTGTTTCGTACCCATGAAAACGCGCCTCGCGTGCTGATCGCGAACTCCAACCTGGTGCCGCACTGGGCGAACTGGGACCATTTCAACGAACTCGACCGCAAGGGGCTGATGATGTACGGCCAGATGACCGCGGGGTCATGGATCTATATCGGCACGCAGGGCATCGTTCAGGGGACCTATGAAACCTTTGCCGAGGCCGGCCGGCAGCACTACGACGGCGAACTGCGCGGGAAATGGATCCTGACTGCCGGTCTTGGCGGCATGGGCGGGGCGCAGCCGCTGGCCGCGGTGATGGCCGGGGCCTGCTGCCTGGCGGTGGAATGCGATCCCGACCGGATCGATTTCCGCCTGCGCACCCGGTACCTGGACGAAAAGGCCGATACGCTGGACGAGGCGCTGGCGATGATCGACCGCTGGACAGCGGCGGGCGAGGCGAAGTCGGTGGGCCTTCTGGCCAATGCCGCCGACATCTTTCCCGAACTGGTGCGGCGGATGCGCGCGGGCGGTCCGCGCCCCGATATCGTCACCGACCAGACCAGCGCCCACGATCCGGTCAACGGCTACCTGCCGCAGGGCTGGACCCTGGGCGAGTGGCGCGCAAGGCGAGAAAGCGACCCGCGGGCGGTCGAGGCCGCGGCGCGGGCCAGCATGAAGGTTCACGTCGCCGCGATGGTCGATTTCTGGAACGCGGGCGTCCCGACGCTGGATTACGGCAACAACATCCGTCAGGTGGCCCTTGAGGAGGGTCTGGAGGACGCATTCGCCTTTCCCGGCTTCGTTCCGGCCTATATCCGTCCGCTGTTCTGCCGCGGGGTGGGGCCGTTCCGCTGGTGCGCGCTCTCGGGCGACCCCGAGGACATCTGGCGCACCGACGAGAAGATGAAGGAGCTTTTCCCGGACAACGCTCACCTGCTCAACTGGCTCGACATGGCGCGCGAGCGCATCGCCTTTCAGGGCTTGCCGGCGCGGATCTGCTGGATCGGGCTGGGCGAGCGGCACAAGGCGGGGCTGGCCTTCAACGAGATGGTACGCACCGGCGAGCTGAAGGCGCCGGTGGTGATCGGGCGCGACCACCTCGATTCCGGTTCGGTCGCCAGCCCCAACCGCGAAACCGAGGCGATGAAGGACGGCTCGGACGCGGTTTCCGACTGGCCGCTGCTCAATGCGCTGCTCAACACCGCAAGCGGCGCGACCTGGGTCAGCCTGCATCACGGCGGCGGGGTCGGCATGGGCTTTTCCCAGCACGCCGGCATGGTGATCTGCTGCGATGGCAGCAAAGAGGCCGACGAACGGATCGCGCGGGTGCTGTGGAACGACCCTGCTACCGGCGTCATGCGCCACGCGGATGCAGGTTACGACATCGCCGTCGATTGCGCCCGCGAACATGGGCTGAAGCTGCCGGGTATCCTCGGCTGAGGCTCAGGCATCGGAGCGGCCGGCCCGGACCCGCGCCGTTTCGTCCGCATCCAGCCGCGGCGGGTCGCCGGTGATGACCACGCCGAACAGCTCCCGCGCCTGCGCCCGGCTGTAGCGCTCCAGCCGCACATCCTGCAGCACCGCCTTCGGGTCGCGCTGGAACGGGTCGCCATAGCCGCCGCCGCCCGGCGTCTGCACATGCACCCTGTCGCCCGCCTGCAGGGGGATGTCCTGTTCCTTGGACAGGTGTTCGGGCACATGCGCCCGACCCGAACGCCACACCGTCACCCGGTTGGGGGCGCCCTCCTGCCCGCCCAGCACCCCCTGGGGGCCGAACCGCCCGTGATCCATGACGAAACTCGCCCGTGCCGTGCCCCGGCGCAGTTCCACCTCATAGTCCAGCCCGAACCCGCCCCGATGCCGCCCGGCGCCGCCCGATCCTTCGCGCAGCGCATAGCGGCGGTAAAGCACGGGAAACTGCTGCTCCATGATCTCCACGGGCGGCGCTTTCGAGATGCCGATGGTGGAGCAGCCGTTGCTCAGCCCGTCATGGTGGGCATTGCCGCCATAGCCGCCCCCCGAGATCTGGTACATCACGTAATCGCGTCCCCGCGCCGGATCGTGTCCGCCCAGCGCGAAATTGCCCGAGGTCCCGGCAGGCGCGGCCGTCACCCGTTCGGGCAGGGCCTCCACCAGAGCGGCAAAGACGGCCTCGGCGATGCGCTGGCTGACCTCGGCCGCACAGCCCGACACGGGCCGCGGATAGCGCGCATCCAGAAAGGTGCCCTCGATTCCCCGCACGTGCAGCGGCTCGAAGGCGCCGGCGCTGATCGGCACCTCGGGAAAGATGTGGCGCATGGCCAGATAGACCGAACTCAGCGTGGTTGCCCGGACCGAATTCATCGGCCCGGCACAGGGCGGCGAAGAGCCCGAGAAATCGAACTCCAGGTCTTCGCCCGCCCTGGTCACCGTCAGCCGTATCGCCAGCGGTTCGTTCACCACCCCGTCGCTGTCCACCCAGGCCGTGGCGTGATAGCTGCCCTCGGGGATCTCGGCGATGAAGGCCCGCATCTGCACTGCCGCCCGGCGGCGCAGCTCGGCAATGGCCTCGTGCACCGTGTCGTCGCCGTAACGATCCAGCAGCGCATGCAGCCGCCGCTCCCCCACCAGCAGAGCCGCCGCCTGCGCCTTGACATCACCGATACGCTGTTCGGCCACGCGGATGTTGGAGGAAATGATCGCCATGATCTCCGTGTCCAGCTCTCCCCGCTTGAACAGTCGCACCGGCGGCAGCCGCAGCCCCTCCTGCTCCACCGCCGTGGCGCTGGCCGAGAACCCCCCCGGCACCATGCCCCCGGTATCGGGCCAGTGGCCGGTATTGGACAGCCAGCAGAAGATCTCTCCTCCCCGCCAGAAGGGCCGGGCAAAGCGCACATCCATCAGATGCGTGCCGCCAAGATAGGGATCGTTGACGATATAGATGTCGTCGGGCTGCGGTGCGGCAGCCCGCCCCTCGCGGATCATCTCGACAAGGATGCGCGTCGAATGCTGCAT
>JALTNO010000238.1 GCA_027000645.1 Paracoccaceae bacterium
GGTGACGAAGAACCCGGTGCGGCTGACGCGCGCGGTGCATGAGGGGCGGGTCCGGGTCAGCTGCGGCGGCGTGCCGGCAACGGTCTGGCCGGGTGGCGGCATCACCCTCATGGTGGATGTGATGGACATGCCGGAGGGCGCGTTCGGCCATGTGCCGACGCCGGCCCTTGTTGCGCCTTTGGAGTTCACCCTGCCGCGCGAGGAATATGTGGCGATGGGCGGGCATGTGGAGAAGGCCCGTGATCTGCGCGACATTCTCGAGCGCGGCGGCGAATACGGGGCCGAGATGCGCGCCGTGGGGCCGGCCGATGACCGGGAGGGTGGCTAGGATGGCGGGCGGGCCGCAGATCTCCTTTCTGCCCGACGGGCGGCGGCTGCATCTGCATCACGGGCCGATCGACCTGATCGTCGAGGCGCGGGGCGCGGGGCGGGAAGCGGCGTTGGCAGCGGCGGCACGGCGCTTCGGGACCATTCTGGAGGAGCTGGTGGCGGAACTGGAGCTGCTGCGGGCGCCGGTCGGGGAGGGCCTGCCGCCGCGCGGCGCGGTGGCGCGGGAAATGGCGGCGGCGGTGGCCCCTTTCGCTCCGGCCTTCGTCACGCCGATGGCGGCGGTTGCGGGGGCGGTGGCCGACGAGATCCTGCGGGCGATGGTCGCGGCCGGGCCGCTGCGCCGGGCCTGGGTGAACAATGGCGGCGACGTGGCGCTGCATCTGGCGCCGGGCGAGGAGATGACGGCGGCGATGGCCGGCGGCGGGCGTATCCGCATCCACGCCGCGGGCGCGGTGCGGGGGGTGGCCACCTCGGGCTGGCGCGGGCGCAGCCATTCGCTGGGCATCGCCGATGCCGTCACCGTGCTGGCCGGCAGCGCGGCGCGGGCGGATGCGGCGGCGACGATGATCGCCAACGCGGTGGATCTGCCGGGCAGCCCCAAGGTGCGGCGCCGGCCGGCCCGGGATCTGTCCCCCGACAGCGATCTGGGCGGGCGGCCGGTGACTGTGGATGTTGCGCCGCTGAGCGGGGCCGAGGCTGCCGCGGCGCTGGCGCGCGGTCTGGCCCTGGCCGAGGACTGCCGCCGGCGCGGTCTGATCGAGGCGGCGTTCTTGGCCCTGTCCGGGCAGGCACGCGTCACCGGCGCCGCGCAGATTGCAGAGATTACCGAAACGACAAGCAAGGAATCCGTCGATGCCTGAATTCATCCTGCGCAAGATCGTTACCTTCATCGAGGACATCCACCATGACGGCGGCCCGCCGCCCGCGCAGCCGCGCCGCCGGGCGGCGGTGGTGGCGATCGTGAAGAACCCCTTCGCCGGGCGGTTCGCCGCAGAGTTGCAGTCGGCGATGGAGAATCTCAAGCCGCTGGGGCTGATGATGACCGACCGGCTGATCGAGGCGATGGGCGGGATCGAGGGGATCGACAGCTACGGCAAGGCCTCGCTTGTGGGCGAGGGGGGCGAGCTGGAGCACACCGCGCTGTGGCATGTGCCCGGCGGCTATGCCATGCGCGCGCGGTTGGGCGAGGCGAAGGCGATCGTGCCCTCCTGCATGAAGGTGGGGGGTGTGGGCACCCGCATCGACATCCCCCTGGGCCATATCAACGCCGCCTATGTGCGCAGCCATTTCGACGGGATGGAGGTGGGCGTGCCGGACGGGCCGAAGGCCGACGAGCTGCTGCTGGCGCTGGCCATGGCGCGCGGCCCGCGCATCCATCACCGCATGGGCGGGCTGGCGGCCGAGGACGTGAAGGGCGAGGACGGGCTGCGATAGCGGGATCCGCTGGGCATTCCCCCGGCGCCCGGACGGGACGCCTGCCGGCTCAGCCCGCGACCAGATCCACGAAACGGTCGATCAGATCCTGCCCGATGGACCAGTCGCAGACGAATCGCCCGGCCAGCATCTCGTCGGGATCGTCGCCCTCCAGCGTGCAGTTCCACATGTAGTAGGCGGCGCCGGCCTCGTGCAGCCGCCGGTGGATGCGCCGGGGCAGGGCGGCGAAGATCATGTTGGCCTGCGGCGCGTGCAGGAAGCGGGCACCGGCCGCGCCCAGCCCCTCGGCCAGCCGCGCGCCGTTGGCGTTGGCCCGCCGCGCCAGATCCAGCCACAGATCGTCCTTCAGGTAGGCAGCCATCTGCGCCGAAAGATAGCGGTGCTTGGAAAACAGATGCGCCCCCCGCTTGCGGCGCAGCTCGAACTCCCAGGCATGGGCGGGGTCGAAGAAGATCACCGCCTCGACCCCCATGCAGCCGTTCTTGGTGCCCCCGAACGAGAGCGCGTCCACCCCCGCCTTCCACGTCATTTCCGCCGGTGAGCAGCCAAGCCGCACCAGCGCGTTGGCAAAGCGCGCTCCGTCCATGTGCACGGGCAGGCCGTAGTCCTTCGCCACCGCCGTCAGTGCGCGCAGCTCGTCGAGGGAATGCACGGTGCCGCGCTCGGTCACCTGGGTGATGGAAACCGGGCCGCGCTGGGGGCCGTGTACGCCGCGGGTCTCTTCGGCCTCGATGGTGGCGCGCAGGGCGTCGGCACTCATCCGGTCGTCGCAGGGGACGAGGGTCAGCTTGGCGCCGCCGGTGTAGAATTCGGGGGCGTTGCACTCGTCCTCGTGGATATGGGCGACGGGCGAGCAGAACACCGTCTGCCAGGGCTGCGCCAGGGTGGCCAGCGCCAGTGAATTGGCCGCCGTGCCCGTGGCCACCAGATAGACCGCCGCCTCGGGCGCCTCGAAGATCTCGCGCAGTTGCTCGCGGACCTCCTCCATCAGCGCATCGGCCCCGTAGGCGGGGGAAAAACCTTCATTGGCGGCGGCCACCGCGTCCATGATCGCCGGATGCACCGGGCCGGCATTGTCGGAGGCAAAGAACATCAGATTGGCTCCTCCAGAATGTGGTCTTCCCACTCTTCTTCGGGGGTTTCGAATTCGCTGACCGTGAGGCCGCGCACGGAAATTCCGGCCTCGTGCACGGTTTCCGGGTCGCCCGAGATCAACGGATGCCACCAGTAAAGCGGCCGGCCTTCCCGCACCAGCCGATAGGCGCATGTCCGAGGCATCCAGTAGGCGTTGTCGTCGAGGTTCTCGGGGCGCAGGACGATGCATTCGGGCACGAACTGGTGGCGGATGTCATATTGCGCACAGCGGCAGGAGTGGTCGTCCAGCAGCCGGCAGGCGACACGGGTCAGCGCCACCTCTCCGGTGTCCTCGTCCTCCAGCTTGTTCAGGCAGCACTTGCCGCAGCCGTCGCACAGCGCCTCCCATTCGCGGCGGGTCAGGCGCGCAAGCGGCTTGCGCTCCCAGAAGCGCGGCGCCAGCCCGGATCTGTCGATCGGATCCTTCACAGCCGGTCTAGGATCTCGCGGGCGCGGTCGCAATCCTTGCGCATCTGCGCGACCAGCGCGTCGAGGCTGTCGAATGTCATCTCCGGGCGCAGGTATTCCACCAGCCCGACGGACAGTTGCACGCCGTACAGATCGCCCGAGAAATCGAAGATGTGGGTTTCGAGATTGGCGACCTTTCCGTCGAACATCGGCCGCACGCCAAGGCTCGCGGCGCCGCGCCAGCTGCCGGCATGTGGCCCTTCGAGGATATCGACCAGCACCGCGTAAACCCCGAAGGCGGGCGGGTGCAGCCCTTCGATCGACATGTTGGCGGTGGGAAAGCCCATCTCCCGCCCGCGTTGTTCGCCGGCGATGACGGGCCCGTCGATCCGGTGCCAGTGACCCAGCATCGCGCGGGCGTCGCGCGGGCGACCTTCGGAAAGGGCGCGGCGAATCGCGGTCGAGGAAACCACCCTGTCGCCGCTTTCCAGAAGCGGGGCCACGGTCACGCCGAAACCCATCTCGCGGCCGAAGCGAACCATGTCCTGCGCATTGCCGCTGCGCCCCTTGCCGAAACAGAAATCGCCCCCCACCACCACATGCGCCAGCCCCAGCCCGTCGGCAATCACCTTGCGGGCGAATTCCTCGGGCGTCATCCCGGCAAGGGCGGCGTTGAAATTCAGCTCGTAAAGCTTCTCCACCCCCAGCTTCTCCAGCCGGTGGGCCCGGGCCTCGCGCCGCATGAGGCGAAAGGGCGGGGCG
>JALTNO010000239.1 GCA_027000645.1 Paracoccaceae bacterium
CGGGTGGTCTTGTGGGTGACGATCAGAACCGGTGCCGAAGGCTCGGAATGGCCGTATTGCCGCATCCTGTCGATGGATACGCCGGCCTCGCCCAGGATCGTGGCGATCCTTGCCAGCGCACCGGGCTTGTCCACCAGCTTCATCCGCAGGTAATACGGCGCCGGCAGCCCGGTGCGGGCCGGAGGCAGCGCCTTCAGCGACACCGCCGGCCGCCCGAAGGTCGGCAACCGCAGCCCGCGCGCCAGATCGCACACATCGCCCATCACCGCGCTGGCCGTGGGCCCCTCGCCCGCGCCGGGGCCGCGCAGCACCACCTGTTCGACCGAATCGCCCTCGATCACCACCATGTTGGTCCCGCCCTCAAGCTGACCCAGCGGAGAGGCGGCCGGCACCAGGCAGGGCTGCATCCGCTGCTCCAGCCCCCGCGCCGTGCGCTGCGCCACCCCCAGAAGCTTGATCCGGAATCCCATGTCGGCGGCCTGGCGGATATCCTCCAGTTCGATCCGCTGAATGCCCTCCAGCTCCACGGATGAGAAATCCGGCCTTGCTCCGAAGGCAATCGCCGCCAGCAGCGCCAGCTTGTGCCCGGCATCGATCCCGCCCACGTCCAGTTCCGGGTCGGCCTCGAGATAGCCCAGCCGTCCGGCCTCCTCGAACAATTCGTCGTAGCTGCGGCCCTCGCTCTCCATTCGCGTCAGGATGTAGTTGCAGGTGCCGTTCATCACCCCCATCACGCGGGTGATCTCGTTGCCGGCAAGCCCCTCGATCAGCGTCTTGATGACCGGGATGCCGCCGGCCACCGCCGCCTCGTAGCGGATCGCGCGGCCGGCGGCCTCGGCGCGCTCGGCCAGTGCCTGGCCATGCACGGCCAGCATCGCCTTGTTGGCGGTCACCACGTCCTTGCCGGCGGCCAGCGCCGCCTCGACCGAGGCCTTGGCCGGGCCGTCCTCGCCACCCATCAGCTCCACGAACACGTCCACGTCGGGCCGCACCGCGAGCGCGACCGGATCGTCCTCCCAGCCATAGCCGGAAAGGCTCACGCCCCGGTCCTTGTTGCGGTTGCGCGCGCTCACGGCGCTGATCTCGATCCGCCGGCCGGTGCGCGCCGCCAGCAGATCGGCATGGCGCCGGACGATCTTCACCACCCCCGCACCGACGGTTCCAAGGCCGGCGATTCCAAGACGCAGCGGCTGAGACATGGGGCGAAATCCTCTTCTGCGGTGTCCGGCCCGTGGCTTAGCCGGTTCACCGCCCCGGCGCAACGCAACAGATGCGCCTAGCCGCCGGCATCCTTTTTCCCGCCCGTTTTCGGCACGGTTGCGGCGCCCTCGCCCACGCCTCTGCCCATCCGCTCCCGGTCATGCTCGTCAACCACTGGCGGGCGCAGTGCCCTTGCCCGCCGCTCCAGAGCCCGGCGGCGCGCTTCCAGCGAGGCCTCCAGCTTCGCCGCCTCCTCGGCCGGGGCGGGCAGAGGCTCGACAAGGTTCTCGATCGGGCGCAGCCGGGGATAATCGGAATCGCGCAGATCCTCCCTGATCGTCGCCGCCAGTTCCGGCACCCGCGCACAGCCGGAGGATAATGCCAGCACCCCGGCGGCCAGCGCCGCCACCGGGAGATGGCGCACCCGCCAGTTCCATCCGGTTTTCCGCATCATGCCCCCTGATGCCGCGTCCTGACGGCCGGCGCAAGCACCAGAGCCGATTCCGGCGCGCCTTCCGGCCCCGCCCCCGGCGAATCCGGCGATTGAGGTTGCACCCGTCCGCCAGCTGTTGTTTCGTATCCGCCAACGGTTGCAACCTGCATCAGCACATTTCCGGGGGGCAAGATGACCTTCAGCGCCAGTTCGACCACGGATATCTGGACCTTTTCCTTTCTCGACGAACTTGCGGCCGAGGCTGCCGGCGCCGCGCTCTTTCCGACCGTTTCCGGCGGCGCCGCGGTGACCGTACTCGACGGAACGGCCGGCAACGACACCCTGACCGGAGGCGCGGACCGGGACAGGATCTCGGGGCTGGCCGGGGACGACAGCATTACCGGCGGGGCCAGGTTCGACAAGCTGTTCGGTGGCGACGGCAACGACACGATCCACGGCAACAGGGGCAACGATCTTCTCAAGGGGGGCGCGGGCCGCGATTCCCTGTTCGGCGGGGCCGGATCGGACGAGTTGCGCGGCAACAAGGGCAACGACGTTCTCGACGGAGACAATGGCGACGACACGCTGGCAGGCGGGCGCGGAAAGGATTTCCTCGACGGCGATGCCGGCAACGATTCGCTCGAGGGCGGCGGCGGCCGCGATACGCTTGAAGGCGGGGCCGGCGACGACACGATGACCGGCGGGAACGGCGCCGACGAGTTCGTCTTCGACCTCGGCACCGCGCCGACCCAGGGCACCGACGTCATCACCGATTTCGACATTGCCACCGACAAGCTGACCTTCGTCGGCCTGAGCGCGGCCGATGTCGAGATGATCCAGACCCTCGACGGCATCAGGATCCTGTTCTCGGGCGGGCACCTGCTGCTCCAGGGGGTCTTCGATTCCCCCTCGACGCTCACGGTCGAATACCTCTGAGCCGCCCGACGGCGGCGTGCCGCGGCAAAAGAGGGGTTTTATCTGAACGCATGTTCAGATAGCCTTTCGCCCCATGGCACGCACACAAGGGTCGCATTCCGACATCACCGGTCCGCGTATCCGCGCGGCGGCGCTGAAACTGTTTGCGCGCCACGGATACGCGGCCGTCTCCATGCGACAGATCGCCCGCGAGGTCGGCGTGCAGGCCGGTGCCCTCTACAACTACATCCCGGACAAGCAGAGCCTGCTTTTCGGGCTGATGGAAAGCCACCTCGAAGAGCTTCTGCAAGCCCGCGCCGCGATTCGCCGCACCGACGATCCGGTGGCGGATCTGGAAAGCTTCACCCGCTTCCACATCCGCTTTCACCACGAACGCCCCGACGCGGTGTTCATCGCCTACATGGAGCTGCGCAACCTCACCCCGGAAAACTTCGTCCGGATCGAAAGCCTGCGCAAGCGCTACGAGGACGAACTGGAAGGCATCCTGCGGCGCGGGGTGGCCGCGGGCCTTTTCGCGGTGCCCGATCCCAAGATCGCGACGCTGGCGGTGATCGCCATGCTCACCGGGGTGAACACCTGGTATCGTGCGGGCGGGCGGCTGTCGCTCGACCAGGTGGAAACCATCTACTGGGACATGATCCGCAAGGCCGTCAGCGCCTGACCCGGATCGGGCGAGCGGCATCATGCGGAACGGCGCCTGAAGGCACCGCTCCGCAATGCCCGCGCGAGCCGGCCGGCAGCGGCCGGTCCGGTCAGTCGCCGCCGGTCGTCGGAAAGGCCGGCAGCGCCGTCGCCCCCGCCCCGGCTGCCCCGCCGGTCGCCTCGGCCAGAACCGCCAGCCGGTCCGCCGACTGGCCCAGAACCGCGGTGCCGCCATTGCGCACCGCGTTCAGCGTCATCCGCATCCATTCATCGGCAAGATCCGGCCGGGACACGGAAACACCGAATCCCTCGCGCAGGTGATGGCTGACGACCTCGCCATAGCCCAGCTGCCCGGCCCCCACCAGCAGCACCGCCGAGGCCAGCGCCATCTGCGCGTCATCCGTGCGGTAGCCCACGCCCAGGCAGACCTTGCCGCCCGCCGCCAGCTGATCCAGCGGCTTGCCCGAATCGCGCAGGAAGGCCGAGGTGTCGGCGATGATCTTCGACGGACGTGCCGAGGTGATTTCGGCAAGGTTCGAAGCCATCGCTTCGGCCAGCCCCTTGCACTGCTGTTCGATCTGCTCCGGCGTCAGGTTCGGGATCGCGGCCTCGAGGCGCGAACTTTCGGCCATGGCATTGGTCCGGGCAAGGCAGAACTGTTCGTTGAGGGCGAATTCGCCGTCCTCCACGCGCCCGGCGGTGGTCAGCCCGCCATTGGCCGCCGTGAGCACCCCGATCTCGTTGCAATGCTCGCTGGTCGAGCGGCTGCTCTGCCCGAAGGTGAAACTGGGCAGCGCCGCATTGCCGGACCCCTCCCGGGGTTGCGGGGCCGGCA